>JBCBCH010000124.1:0-7184 GCA_038530835.1 Bacteroidota bacterium
CGGTGAAAAAGAGTTGCAGTCCAATCCGCAATTGTTTTTGCATCCGCTTTCCAAATGGCGTTTGTATTCGCATTTTGAAAATGGTGTAAGCATTGGGGGCCGAATCACCTATGTTTGGCTTTTCGGTTTTATTGGGGTCTTTGTGCTCTTTCTAGCCTCGATCAACTTTATCAACCTTAGTACCGCTAGGTCCCAAAAACGCGCTGAAGAAGTTGGTATCCGAAAAGTGATTGGCTCTTCAAAAATTCAGTTGATCCGTCAGTTTTTTATGGAATCACTCTTGGTGGTTTTGCTGTCCTTCTTTTTGGCTTTGCTTCTAGCGCAATTAGCTTTGCCCCTTTTCAATGATATTACCCAAAAAGACGTAGGCATTCTTTGGGGACACCCGATGCTTTGGGTCATGTTTTTGGTTTCTGTAGGATTGGTTGGGGTGCTATCGGGACTGTATCCTGCCTTTTATCTCTCTAGCTTTATTCCTATAAAAGTGCTAAAAGGTTTACCTAAGTCTGCAGCAGGCGGCAATGTTCGTTTTCGACAAGCTTTGGTCATTTTGCAATTCGTGGTGTCCGTCACATTGGTTATTGGTACATTGGTTATTTACCAACAAATCCAACATGTTAAAAATCGCTCGCTGGGTTATGAAGTCAAAGGTTTGGTCATGGTGCCTATGCAGACCGATGAGGTAAAAAAGAATTACGAAGCCTTTCGAAATACTCTTTTGGAAAGCAATGCCTTTTTGGAAGTAGCGAGGTCTGAATCTCCGGTAACCAATACATGGTACAGTGATTTTGATTACAAATGGAAAGGAAAAGACCCGGGTTTCAGAGATAACATTTTTAGAGGTTTGGTCAATCATGATTTTGGCAAGACAGTTGGGTGGAATATTCTTAAAGGACGAGATTTTTCAAGAGCCTTCCCTACCGACTCTACCGCTGTAATTTTGAACCAAGCTGCTGTAAAGTATATGGGTTTTGAAGACCCCATTGGAGAAATTATTCAGGCCCCTTGGGGTGAAAATTTGACTGTAATTGGTGTTGTAGAGGATATGGTAACCCAATCCCTGTACGAGTCGAACAAACAAACCATGTTTCGTTTTGATAATTATGGCGGTGCCAATTTGATGAACATCAAGTTGAATCCGAATACGGATGTTGCCGAGGCTATGAATCAACTTAGTACTATTTATAAAGAATTCAACCCCAATACACCCATGGAGTACACTTTTGCTGAAGATCAATATGCTGAAAAATTCGCTTTTGAAGCTCGTGTCGGCAAGCTATCTGGTATTTTTGCGGGCTTGGCCATATTCATCAGCTGTTTAGGGCTTTTGGGACTTGCTTCTTTTGTCGCAGAGCGACGCACCAAGGAAATTGGCATTCGAAAAGTGCTCGGTGCATCCGTTTCCATGCTGTTGCAAATGCTTTCCAAAGAGTTTATTGGGCTCGTATTATTGGGCAGTGCTTTGGCTATTCCGCTCGCTTCATATATGATGCAACAATGGCTCAAGGACTATGAATACCGAACCGAAATATCTTGGTCACTTTATGGTTATGCTGCTTTGGGTGCCGTGCTCGTTACCTTATTGACGGTCAGCTTTCAAACCCTTAGGGCCGCACAAAACAATCCTATTAAAAGTCTTCGGACGGAATAAAAAATACAATTATGCTACTACAACTCAACAACATTTTTAAATGGGTCAACTCAGGAGGTCAAAGAATCTTTTTATTGAAGGATATCAACCTGACCGTGGAAGAAGGGGAATTTATCTCAATAATGGGGCCCTCGGGTTCCGGAAAATCTACCTTGCTCTACCTGCTGGGCATGTTGGATGGTTTTGATGAAGGGGAGTATCATTTCTTGGAAGAACCAGTACATACCATGAAGGAAAAACACCGTTCCAATCTATATAAAGAATATATCGGATTCGTTTTTCAATCCTATCACCTTTTGGATGAACTAACCGTTTGGGAAAACCTTGAAATGCCCTTACTTTATAAAAAGATAGGCAGCGCTGAACGAAAAGCCAAGGTTGCTGATATGCTTGACCGCTTTAATATTGTTGCGAAAAAGGATTTGTTCCCACCGCAACTAAGCGGGGGACAGCAGCAATTAGTTGGTGTAGCAAGAGCATTAATTTCCAACCCCAAATTGATTTTGGCCGATGAGCCGACCGGAAACCTCAATTCCAAACAAGGCGAAGAGATCATGGAGCTTTTCAAGCAGTTAAATTCTGAAGGGGTGACTATTATACAAGTGACACACTCAGAAAAAAACGCGGCCTACGCTTCAAGAGTTATTAATTTGTTGGATGGGAGGATGATTTAATTTCCCATTTCACCAAGTTCATGCCCAACTTTTGCCCCCAAGGCAATACCCATTCCGCCCAAGCGGACCCCACAAAACACGTTTGGCGAAATAGCTTGAACAATAGGTTTCTTTTGCGTGCCCACGCCCATAATGCCACTCCAGCGTTGCGCAACTTCAACCGGTTGTTTGGGTAGAATTACATCGGTAAGCAGTTGGTCCAAGGCCTCTTGAATGGTGGAAGTAGTTTCCATCTCGGTGGTTTCTTCGGCTTCAAAATCCAAATTGCGTCCCCCTCCAAGTAGGATTCGATTATCGATATTCCTGAAGTAGTAGTACCCTTCATCCAAATGAAAAGTACCCTTAATGGTCAAGCCCGCTATGGGTTCGGTGACCAAGACTTGGGCACGTGCCGGTTGCACTTCGATTTGGGGCAACAATTTGCTGGCAAAACCATTGTTGGCGATAAATGCTTTTTTGCTTTGAACTGAAAACGGTTCGCATGTCACCGTAACAGATTGTCCTTGGTCCTCACAGCGTTTTGCTTCAATTCCATTCAGGATTTGAATACCGGCTTTCAAACATTTCTGAATCAAGGCCTTCATCATTAGACCTGTATCAATCTGACCTTCCAGCGTGTGGGTAATGTACTGGGGATGCACTCCATTGAAAGCAAAACAATTCGGGGTAAGCTCAAACGGAGGTTTCTGAAATACTGACTCCAAAAGCTGGTTTACATAGGGAATCTGCTGAAAGCATGTTTCTCGTAAGGCTTCATCTTTTTCGAGAAACACCTCATGCCCCATATGTTGTTGATATCCTAAGGAATCATCCCCCAAAAGATTTCTAAGCCTTTGTATTCCCTCATAGCGTTGCTTGACTAGTTCAATAACCTCATCTTCCGAATGGGTTTTTAAGTCAGATAGCACTTCTGAAATACTGCCAAAACACGCAAATCCTGCATTTTTGGTGCTGGCGCCGTTGGGCAAGGTGCCGCGTTCCAAGACCAGAATTTTGCTTTTGGGATAACGCTTTCGCAACCGCAAGGCACAAGAGAGCCCCACGAGGCCACTGCCAATTACAGTAAAGTCAACCTCAGAAAACCATGTTTTATGTTCCCAATAACTAAAGGCCAAGCGCTAAAAAACCCCGATAGGAATCGGGGTATATTTTAATATTGATATTTTTCACTGATTTCAAAATCCTCCATGAATTTGGTGGTATAATTCCCGGCCAAATAATCGGGGTGGTCCATCAATTGTCTGTGGAACGGAATCGTGGTTTTGATACCTTCTATCACAAACTCGTCTAAAGCCCTGCGCATTTTGTTAATAGCTTCTTCTCGCGTTTGCGCGGTAGTAATCAGCTTTGCAATCATGGAATCATAATTCGGCGGAATTTTATATCCACTGTACACGTGTGTGTCCAGACGAACGCCATGGCCCCCTGGCGTGTGTAAGGTGGTGATTACTCCGGGTGACGGTCTAAAATCATTATAAGGATCCTCGGCATTGATTCTACATTCAATCGAACAAAGCTTGGGCACGTAGTTTTTCCCAGAGATAGGAACCCCACCCGCAACCAAAATCTGTTCGCGAATCAAATCGTAATCGATAACCTGCTCCGTAATGGGGTGCTCCACCTGAATACGGGTATTCATTTCCATGAAGTAGAAATTGCGGTGTTTATCGACCAAAAATTCTACGGTACCCGCACCTTCATACTTAATGTATTCTGCTGCTTTAACCGCTGCGGCACCCATCTCTTCGCGAAGTTTGTCAGTCATGAAAGGTGAAGGGGTCTCCTCGGTCAATTTTTGATGACGTCGCTGTACCGAACAATCCCTTTCTGAAAGGTGACAGGCTTTGCCGTACTGGTCTCCTACCACTTGAATTTCAATGTGACGGGGCTCTTCAATGAGTTTTTCCATATACATTCCCCCGTTGCCAAAGGCTGCAGTTGCTTCTTGGACTGCACTTTCGAAGTTCCCCTGTAACTCATCTTCGCTCCAAATGGCTCTCATCCCTTTTCCGCCACCACCAGCTGTAGCCTTAATCATTACGGGATAGCCCATTTTCTTGGCTTCCTTTTTTGCATGGTCGGCATCTTTGAGCAAACCTTCAGAACCTGGAATGGTAGGCACTCCTGCCTTTTTCATGGTTTCCTTAGCGGTTGCCTTATCCCCCATTTTGTCAATTTGCTCGCCTGACGCACCGATAAACTTGATTTCGTGCTCAGCGCAAATCTTGGAGAACTTGGAATTTTCCGAAAGAAACCCATATCCTGGGTGAATGGCATCAGCATTGGTGATTTCCGCCGCCGCAATAATATTTGGAATCTTCAAATAGGATTCACTACTGGGCGCGGGACCAATACAAACGGCTTCATCCGCAAAACGAACATGTAGGCTTTCCTCATCGGCTTTTGAATATACCGCCACGGTCTTAATGCCCATCTCCTTGCACGTTCTGATAATTCGAAGTGCAATTTCCCCTCTGTTGGCAATCAATATTTTTTTGAACATAACTTCAGGTTTAAAAATTCAAATTCCAAGCGCCAAATTCCAAGCTTTTGTTTTGGGATTTGGGATTTGAATATTGAAATTTCTAACTAGGATCTACCAAGAATAGCGGTTGGTCAAATTCCACTGGAGAAGAGTCTTCAACCAAAACTTTCACAATCTTACCCGAAACCTCTGATTCGATATCGTTGAAAAGCTTCATGGCTTCAATTACACAAAGCACATCGCCTTGACTGATGGTGCTCCCCACTTCTACAAAAACTGGCTTGTCAGGAGAGGGTTTACGATAAAATGTTCCTATGATGGGCGATTTTATGGTAATGTATTGTGAATCATCTTCAGCTGGGGCTGGGGTTTCTGCAGCAGGTGGAGTTGCTGCTGGAGTTGGGGCCGCAGGAGCTGGCGCTACAGGAGCTGCTGGCGCTGCTGCCATTGGAATTTGCTGTACGATGGTGGTTTCAGGAGCTGATACTCCGGAACCGGTTCGGATGGTAATTTTTACATCTTCCATCTCCAGCTTCACCTCACTCGCACCGGATTTGGCGACGAACTTGATTAAACTTTGAATTTCCTTGATATCCATTTGAAGGGTTTTAGTTAGTTGTGCTTTTAAGAATTATAGGCCCATTTCAAATAAATGGCACCCCAAGTGAATCCGCCACCAAAAGCAGCGAAGATAAGGTTGTCTCCTTTTTTGAGCTTGCTTTCATAATCATTCAAAAGCAAGGGTAGCGTAGCAGATGTAGTGTTTCCATACTTGTGGATGTTCATCATCACCTTTTCATCCGATAGTCCCATTCGGTTTGCCGTGGCGTCAATGATACGCTTATTGGCCTGGTGCGGCACCAACCACTGTACATCATCATGGGTAAGCTCGTTTCGGTCCATGACCAACTTGGAAACGTCGGCCATATTCGATACGGCAAACTTGAAAACAGATTTTCCGTCCTGTTGCACAAAGTGCTGCTTGTTCGCTACCGTCTCAGCACTAGGAGGTAAGATTGACCCTCCCGCTTCTATTTTCAAGAATTGGCGTCCTATACCATCAGAGCGTAAATGCTCATCTTGTAGCCCCAAGCCTTCTTCATTGGGTTCAAAAAGTGCAGCACCCGCTCCATCCCCGAAAATAATACAGGTAGTACGGTCCGTATAATCAATAATTGACGACATCTTGTCTGCACCAATTAATAGTATTTTTTTGTAACGGCCTGATTCAATGTAACTTGCTGCAGTAGACATGCCATAAAGGAAACTGGAGCAAGCCGCCTGCAAATCGTATGCAAAAGCGTTAACGGCACCAATCTCTGAAGCTACGTATGCGGCCGTGGCGGCAACAGGTAAATCAGGTGTGGCCGTGGCCACTAGTACAAAATCGATTTCTTTGGCGTCTAGCCCCCTTTTTTGAAGGAGGTCTTCTGCGGCCTTGATTGCCATGAACGACGTTCCGGCATTTTCTTCTTTGAGGATTCTACGTTCCTTGATACCCGTTCGCGTGGTAATCCATTCATCATTGGTGTCGACCATGGTTTCCAAAATCGCATTGGATAAAACATAGTCGGGTAGGTATGCTCCCACAGCGGTGATTGCTGCTTTCGTTTTTTTCATACTAGTGCCTTTTTTTGTCAAAAACGTTGAAATTTGACCAAAAAGTGATGAAAATTAGTCAATTTCTTCGAATATTGAGCTAAAACCGGTTGGTTTTTACATTTGGATTTTTTCCATAAAAAAACTCCCGTGTTCTAAAACGGGAGTTCCATAAATGCTTTGTGCCAGATTTAGGCCGCAGATTCTTCTTCAGTTTTGTCTACCAAAACTTGGCCTCTGTAATACAACCTGCCTTCATGCCAGTGTGCACGGTGATATAAATGCATTTCACCAGTTGTTGCATCTTTGGCGATAGTAGGCATGCTTGCTTTGTAATGCGTTCTTCTTTTATCCCTGCGGGTTCTTGAAGTTTTTCTTTTAGGATGTGCCATTGTTTCCTATTTGTCCGTTAATAATTTTTTCAAATCATCCCATCTGGGATCGTTATCTTCTGAGGATGTTTTTTCCTCTTTTGGTTGTAATTCGTTCAATTTGTCCAATACTTTCGATTTCAAGCTTCCGTCCAAAACACCTGGGTGTACTTTCTTTTGAGGTACGGCCAAGACAGACATCTCGTAAACATATTGCGCAATATTGAGTTGATGTTCTCCGTGGGGCAGAATCAAAATTTCATCATTTTCATCATCATAAAACTCCCCAAACTTGATTACCAGTTTTAAATCTCCTTCAATAGACAAGTCGAAAGGCTCTCCCGTAACATCACAGTCGACATTTACCGTTCCTGAAGTGCGCAATTCCAACTCCATCATATTGG
>JBCBCH010000125.1:0-7134 GCA_038530835.1 Bacteroidota bacterium
AATACGAGCCCTTTAAGGCTCGTATTTTCTAACTATATATTGTTCGTAAATTCTCTTTTAAGGGTATCCAATTTCTGCGCAATATATAGTTAGAAAATACGAGCCCTTTAAGGCTCAACATAATACAACAATATGGCAGCAGTAAAAGCGGCTGAAGTTTCAGCAATACTTAAAAAGCAACTTTCCGGGTTTGAAGCTACGGATTCATTGGATGAAGTCGGAACAGTACTCCAGGTTGGTGATGGTATCGCCAGGGTATATGGACTTTCCAATGCGCAGTACGGAGAGCTTGTAGAGTTCGATGGCGGAATGCAAGGTATCGTTTTGAACCTTGAGGAAGACAACGTTGGTGTGGTATTGCTAGGGCCTTCAAAAGGAATTTTGGAAGGGGCTACCGTGAAACGTACCCAACGTATCGCATCCGTCAAAGTTGGAGAAGGTATTGTAGGTCGCGTGGTTGACACTTTGGGAACTCCTATCGATGGAAAAGGAGCTATTTCAGGAAAGACTTTTGAAATGCCTCTTGAGCGCAAAGCACCAGGGGTAATTTACCGTCAGCCTGTAAACGAGCCCATGCAAACCGGAGTTAAAGCGATTGACGCTATGATTCCAATTGGTCGTGGACAAAGGGAGTTGGTAATTGGTGACCGTCAAACTGGAAAAACCACCGTTTGTATCGATACCATCTTGAACCAAAAGGAATTTTACGATGCAGGTGAGCCGGTTTACTGTATTTATGTAGCGGTTGGGCAAAAGGCCTCTACTGTTGCAGCTATTGCCAAGACATTGGAAGACAAAGGTGCTTTGGCTTACACTACTATTGTGGCAGCAAATGCATCTGACCCTGCGCCTATGCAGGTATACGCACCGTTCGCAGGAGCTGCGATTGGAGAGTATTTCAGAGACACTGGTCGTCCAGCCTTGATTATCTATGATGATCTTTCCAAACAAGCAGTTGCTTACCGTGAGGTTTCTTTGTTGTTGAGAAGACCTCCAGGACGTGAGGCATACCCTGGTGACGTATTCTATTTGCACTCCAGATTATTGGAAAGAGCTGCAAAAATCATTGCTGATGACGATATTGCAAAGAACATGAACGACTTGCCTGAGACATTGAAATCTGAGGTTAAAGGAGGGGGTTCACTTACCGCTCTGCCAATTATTGAAACACAAGCGGGTGACGTATCTGCCTATATTCCAACGAACGTGATTTCCATTACGGACGGACAGATTTTCCTAGAGCAGGATTTGTTCAACCAAGGGGTTCGTCCAGCGATTAACGTGGGTATCTCCGTATCTCGTGTGGGTGGTTCTGCGCAGATTAAGTCCATGAAAAAAGTATCCGGGACGTTGAAGTTGGACCAAGCTCAGTTCCGTGAATTGGAAGCATTTGCTAAGTTCGGTTCGGATTTGGACGCGGCGACCTTGAACGTTATCGAAAAGGGACGTAGAAACGTTGAGATTCTAAAGCAATCCCAGAACGACCCATTTACCGTCGAAAATCAGGTAGCTATCATTTTTGCAGGTTCTAAGAACTTGTTGAGGGATGTGCCTGTGAACAAGGTGAAAGAGTTCGAAAGAGATTATATCGAGTTCTTGAATGCTAAGCACAGAGATGTTTTGGATACACTTAAGTCAGGAAAGTTGACTGATGGTGCTATCGAAACCTTGACTGCTGTGGCAAAAGACCTTTCAGAAAAATATAGAGGATAATAGTTTTTTCTGTCTCCCTGAGCGCGGTCGAAGGGAAGCAGGGCCCCATAAATAGTAAGATTCCGCAGCAAGTGTGGAATGATAAATAAAAGGAATGGCAAACTTAAAGGAAATACGCAATAGAATCGCTTCGGTTTCTTCTACCATGCAGATTACCAGTGCAATGAAAATGGTGTCAGCAGCCAAGTTGAAAAAAGCGCAAGATGCTATCACCGCCATGCGGCCTTATGCCGATAAGTTGACCGAGCTCCTGCAAAACTTGAGCGGAAGCTTGGAGGATGTTGAGGGGAACAAGTATGCTGAGAATCGCAAGGTTGAAAAAGTACTTCTGGTTGCCATCACCTCGAACAGGGGACTTTGTGGCGCGTTTAATTCCAATGTTTTGAAGCAATGCTACCATCTTGTAAGTTCGGTTTACGAAGGAAAGCAAGTGGATTTCATTGCTATCGGAAAAAAAGCCAATGATGCCTTGGGCAAAAAAGGAAACATCCTTGCGAACCATAGCGGAGTTTTTGACAACTTGACCTTTGATGAGGTATCCAAGATTGCCGAAACGTTGATGGAGCGTTTTGTAGCTGGGGAATATGACAAAATTGAATTGGTTTACAACAAGTTCAAGAATGCTGCAACTCAAATCGTGATGACGGAACAGTTTCTTCCCATTTTACCAGTAGACGAAGGAGACAACGCCAATTCGGAATACATTTTCGAACCTTCTCAAGAGGAAATTGTGGAGCAGTTGATTCCGAAATCGCTTAAAACACAGTTGTATAAAGCTATTCGTGATTCCTTTGCCAGTGAGCACGGGGCGCGAATGACGGCAATGCACAAGGCTACCGATAACGCAACAGAGTTACGCGACCAATTGAAGTTGACCTATAACAAGGCAAGACAAGCCTCCATTACCAATGAGATTCTGGAGATTGTTGGAGGTGCTGAAGCTTTGAATAATTAAGCTCAATGACTTTGGCAGTTGCTTGCTAAAGTTTGAACATATTGAAACGTGAAAAAGCCCTTGCAAAAGGGCTTTTTCTTGCTTCAAACCCGATTTAACCAACATGAAGTCAAACAAAACTGCCTTACTTTTCATTTTCATCACCATTTTGGTTGATGTAATAGGCATTGGAATCATTATTCCAATCATTCCTGATTTCATCATGCAACTTACTGGCGAGGGTACCCATAAAGCGGTGATTTATGGCATGTGGTTGACGACGGCTTTTGCGGGAATGCAATTTTTGTTTTCCCCAGTACTCGGTGAAATCTCAGACCAATACGGAAGAAAGCCTATTCTGTTGCTATCCCTTTTTGGGTTAAGTATTGATTATTTGATTCATGCTTGGGCCCCTACCTTAATGTGGCTTTTTGTCGGAAGGTTTTTGGCAGGAATCACAGGAGCAAGTTTCACCGTTGCTTCAGCCTACATTGCGGACATTAGCACCAAAGAAGAAAAAGCCAAGAATTTTGGACTGATTGGGGCTGCGTTTGGCCTCGGATTCATCATTGGTCCTGGAGTAGGTGGGTTTTTTGGAGATATTGACATTCGGCTTCCCTTTTATATAGCCGCGGGATTGACCTTTGCGAATTTCTTGTTTGGGTTGCTTTTTGTTCCCGAATCGCTTCAAGTTGAAAACCGGAGGAGTATGCAACCCCTAAAAATGATTCCAGGGGTTTCTTTAATGGCCCTACGAAACTATAAAGGGGTGTTGCGCCTCATTTTCGCATTCTTTTTAGCCAACTTAGCAGGACAAGTTTTGCCAGCCATCTGGTCCTATTTTAGTATTGAACGATTTGATTGGAATCCGATGCAAATTGGAGTTTCCTTAGTAGTGGTGGGCTTATTGGTGGCTATTGTCCAAGGCTTTTTGGTAGGAAAGGCGGTGGAGAAATTTGGCAAACGCAAGGTGGTTGCATTTGGTTTCATGTTATGGACCTTGGGCATGTTCCTGTTTTCTATAGCTTCCGAACCTTGGATGTTGTATGCCTTTTTGATTCCTTATGCCTTGGGAGGCGTTGCAGGACCCACAGTACAAGGCATCATATCCAATCAAGTTTCTGAAAAAGAACAAGGGAATCTTCAGGGTTCGATTACCGGTTTGGTAAGCATCACCGCAATTCTGGGACAACTGATTTTTGCTCCGGTCTTCTACTATTTTATTCGCCCAGAAGGTGAAATTTATTTTCCTGGCGCATCGTATTCCCTTGCTGCTGTACTGTTGTTGATGGCCTTTTTATTGGCGTATTCCGCCATGCGACGCATCGATTTGTCGGATGAGGTAACAGCCTAAGAAATCTACTCGTCATAGGTTTTTTATCTTTACCACTCAAAGCAGCCCCATGACATATGTAAAAGAATTAATGGCTATTGCACTTATAGTATCCTTCAGTGGTTTCGCGCAGGAAGAGCTTTGCGGTGAACCAAGTTTTTCTGTTGAAAAAGCGGTTTGCAAAGCATGGTATAATCGTGGCGAAGAGTTAAGTTCAGGTTGGCGTTTGGAAATAAAGGTCGGAGACTGGGATGAATCTGTTGTTCTTGAGGAAGCCTATTTCAGAAATGGCAAGGCCAAACTGCGCTTTGAATCGCGAAAGGGAGCCCAGTGGTTGGTAGCGGATTTTGAAAACGCTCAAAAGGCCGATGAAACCCCTGTTGTTGACTTGAAAACGGATGAAGCCGTCCTTTCCTATGAAATGAATGGCCACAAAAGGCAGTGCAAAATCAAAGACATTGAATCCGAAAAGCCCAGTTTTCATCAAGCTATGGGTGACGGAAAGGAGCGGGAGTAGTAATCGCCAAGCGGTTAAATCTCCTCAGGACTAACAGCTTTTCTGTAACTTGCGCTTGGATGTTTGCGCGAACAAAACGAGAAATCCCCGATTGAATCCCTTAAAAAAACTTTTTAAACAAACCTTTATTTATGGTGTTGCCACGGTGTTGCCCCGTGTGATTTCCTTTTTCCTTCTTCCTTTGTATACTGGTGTGTTTCAGAATGCAGCAGGGTATGGCCAGTACACCAATATTTATGCTTGGATAGCCATTTTCAATGTGATTTTGGCCTACGGTATGGAAACCGCCTTTTTCAGATTCTACAACAAGGAACAGCAAAAGCAAAATGTAGTAGCTACCGCCCTTATTTCATTGATGGTTTCCTCCTTGGCTTTTATGGTGCTGGCTTGGTTGGCTGGGGATGGTTTGGCCGCTTTCACCAATATCAATCCAGATTTTATTCAGTTCACGGCATACATTTTGGTTTTGGATGCCTTGGTTATTGTTCCGTTCGCTTTCCTTCGGGCGACGGAAAAACCTGTGACTTATGGAATGTTGAAGGTGCTTAATGTATTGGTGAACGTGGGGTTTAATTTGTTCTTTTTACTCTTGCTGCCCAAGCTTGCGACAGAATCAGAGGGGGACGGATTTTGGAATGGAATCTATAAAGAAGGATGGGAAATCCAGTACATTTTCATTTCAAACATCATTGCTAGTGCCTTCACCTTCGTAGCACTGTTACCGTATTATTTCAAAGTAAAATGGACATTTGATTTCACTTTATGGCGGAAAATGATGAAATATGCGCTCCCAGTTTTGGTCGCGGGGATAGCGTTTACCATCAATGAGGTATTCGATAAAATCTTACTTACCGAATTACTACCACCCGATGTTGCCGAGGCAGAAGTGGGGAAATATGCCGCCTGCTACAAACTAGCCTTGTTCATGACCTTGTTCGGGACCGCATTTCGCATGGGCGTTGAGCCTTTCTTTTTTTCACATGCCGAAACCGAAAACCCGCAAAAAACCTATGCACAAATCACGAACTATTTTGTCATTTTAGGCAGTTTGATATTGCTGACGGTTGTTGTTTTTGCCGAAGTGTTGGCTTCCGTCTTGATACGGAATTCGGTGTATTGGGAAGCCCTGCCAGTGGTCCCTATCATTCTGTTGGGAAGTTTTTGTTTGGGAATTTATCACAACTTATCCGTTTGGTACAAGATCACCGATAAAACGAGATATGGTGCGTTCATTTCCCTTATTGGAGCCTTGGTCACTTTGGCTATAAACTTCATATTCATTGAGAAATACGGCTATATGGCCTCCGCCTGGGCGACTTTGGCTGCTTATGGCACTATGATGGTGTTGTCCTACTATTTAGGCAGAAAACATTATCCCGTGCCCTATAACCTTCGAAAAATTGGCTTCTATTGGGGATTGGCGTTGTTGTTTTCTGTCCTTTCATTTTATGTTTTTAACCGAAATTTAATAGCTGGAGGCATACTACTTTTGCTATTTTTGGGTATGCTTTACAAGCTTGAAGGAGAAAACCTGACTAAAATATTCAGCTCGCGTGAAGGTAAAAGTGATTAATACGGCTGGGCACGATTTGCCCCACTACGAAACCCCGGGTGCTGCGGGAATGGATTTACGTGCGAATTTAGAGGAATCCGTACGATTGAAACCATTGGAAAGAGCGATAATACCAACTGGTTTATTTATTGAACTGCCTATTGGTTATGAGGCACAAGTGCGACCACGTAGCGGACTGGCCGCGAAAAAAGGGATAACCGTTTTGAATGCTCCCGGCACTGTGGATGCGGATTATAGAGGGGAAGTCGGCGTGATTCTGGCCAATGTTTCCAACGAAGACTTTTTGGTAAACGATGGCGAACGCATCGCACAATTGGTCATAGCCAAACATGAACGTATAGATTGGGAAAGGGTAGAAGTCCTTTCAGAAACGAATAGGGGTGCCGGTGGTTTCGGAAGTACCGGTAACCAATAACCCAGCATTATTTCAATTAAAATCAACACATGAAAATTATTGTACCCATGGCGGGTAGGGGTTCACGCTTAAGACCTCATACGTTGACAGTACCAAAACCCTTGATTCCAGTAGCGGGCACACCGATTGTACATCGGTTGGTTAGCGATATTGCCAAAGTGTTAAACCAACCCATTGAAGAAATTGCTTTCATTCTGGGTGACCCCGCTTTTTTTGGGGATGATGTAGTCAGCAGCCTGCAAGATTTGGCAAAAAGGCTTGGTGCAAAAGGAACTATTTACCGTCAAGACGAACCTTTGGGTACCGGTCACGCCATCATGAGCGCAAAAGAATCGTTGTCGGGTCCGGCGGTTATAGCATATGCCGATACCTTAATTCGCGCTGACTTTGAATTGGACCCGCAAGCAGATAGCGTTATTTGGGTGAAGCAAGTGGAACATCCTGAAGCCTATGGTGTAGTGCAACTTGATGAAAAGAACCACATTAAAGAACTTGTCGAGAAACCAAAGGAGTTTGTTTCCGATTTGGCCGTCATTGGAATTTATTATTTCAAAGATGTGGGTCAGTTGAAAGAAGAACTCCAATACGTTTTGGATAATGATGTGATGCATGGCGGCGAATATCAAATCAATGATGGGATTAAACGCAT
>JBCBCH010000126.1:0-7133 GCA_038530835.1 Bacteroidota bacterium
GCTATGCTTGCTGGGAAAGAAATCAAAGTGGAAACTACCCGTGCGATTGGATGCACCATAAAAGTTTAGAAAAAAGTACTTCCGCTGCCTAGGTTTCTATAGGATATGTATTTTTGGAGCTTAAAATCAGACCATGGCAGATTTATCCCAAGAAGAGTGGAGTGAGCAATTGGCTCAAGACGAAAACGCCTTTATCCTTGATGTTCGTACCCCCGAAGAGTGGGAGGAAGGATTCATTCCCGGAGCGCATCAAATCGATATTTATCGCGGGCAGGAGTTTCTTGACGAAGTGGATAAATTGGATAAAACCAAGAATTTCTATGTCTATTGTCGTTCGGGCAACCGAAGCGGTCAAGCCTGTGCCCTAATGAACAATATGGGTATTGCCAATGCCTACAACCTCATGGGTGGTTTTATGAATTGGGAGGGTGACGTAGAGCATCCTTAAATAAGAATAGCACTTTTGCTTCCCTGCTAACCTCAAATCAACCTTCTTTGAAGCTTGGTGCATGATAAAACTTCCATATCATGCGAGAGGACTTGTTGTCTTATGTTTGGCAATATCAAAAATTTCCAGCGTCGACAAAGACCACTAAGGGTGAAACCATTCAGGTAATTGCCCCAGGTCAACTGAATAACTTGGCGGGTCCTGATTTCTTCAATGCACGAATCACCATTGGAACGCAACAATGGGCAGGAAATGTTGAAATTCATATCAAAGCTTCGGATTGGTACCAACATCACCATGAATCTGACAACAACTATAATAATGTCATCTTGCATGTAGTTTGGGAGGATGACATTGCCATTTTTCGGAAAGACAATACCGAAATACCCACTCTGGAGCTCAAGCGGTACGTCTCACAAGAGTTGCTTGATTCTTATTGGAGTTTGGTCAAACAGAACCCAATCCGTTTCATCGCATGTGAAAAAGATATCAGGGCCTTTCCGGAAACACATTGGAAGTTTTGGGAGGAGCGCCTGTACATTGAACGTTTGGAACAAAAGGCACAAATCATTCAAGAACATCTGAATCGAAATCAAAATGATTGGGAGCGTGTACTTTTTACCATGCTTTGCAGAAGTTTCGGAACCAAGGTCAACGGCACTTTCTTCTTTGAACGAGCGATAGACTTGGATTTTTCGGTAGTCCGCAAATTGCGAGGGGATTCCTTTGTTCTTGAGAGTCTCTTTTTTGGACATTTTGGTCTTTTGCAAAAAGAGCATTGTCTTGAGCCTTACTATTTGAATTTGAAAAAAGAATACGAATACCAGAGGCAAAAGTTTACGTTACCACCCTCTACAAGGGTTCCCGCTTTCTTTGGAATGCGTCCTAGAAACTTTCCCACTATCCGCTTATCCCAATTGGCCCAGCTGTACCATCAGCATGAAAACCTCTTTCAGATATTGATGGCCAGCAAGGGGGTGGAGGAGTATCTGCAAATACTTAAAGTACAGACTGCGCCCTTCTGGGAAACCCATTATACCTTCAACAAGATTTCAAAAAAGAATACGAAACACTTATCCAATCCATTCATAGACCTTTTGATTATCAATGCCATCGTGCCTTTGAAGTTTTGCTATAGTAGATATTTAGGAAAAGAACCATCCTCAGAAATAATAGAAATCCTAAGACAACTTTTGCCAGAAAAGAATGCCATAGTAGATAACTTCGATTCAATTGGATTATCGTCAAAAGATGCATTTCAAACTCAAGCCAGAATTCAATTGTACAACCAGTACTGCACTCAAAAAAAGTGTCTTCAATGTGCGGTTGGCACGCATTTATTGAATCAAAACCCATAATTTTAACAAATGAAGGGGATGTACGACCTATTGTATTATTTACAAAAGCGTGGTTTTGAAGTATGCCGCAGAATCGGAGATCGAATGGGTATTCGTGTGCGTGTGGTGCGGATAACCTTTATTTATCTCACTTTTGCCACCTTGGGTTTTGGTTTTGCCTTGTATCTATTCATTGCCTTCTGGTTACGCATCAAAGACCTGATTTACACCAAAAGAACTTCCGTTTTCGACCTATAATATGGTAAAACTGTTTCGCTCACGAATCGTAACTGCTCTCACCCTCATGATTTTGGTGCTGGTGTTTGGGGTTTTGGGCTACCGTGTTTTGGGCAACTTTACATGGATTGAAGCGGTTTACATGACCATCATTACGGTGACCACTGTAGGCTTTGCTGAGGTGAAACCCTTGGATGCCAATGCCAAGATTTTTACCGTATTTTTAATTGTCACCAGTGTTTTCATTTTTGGTTATGCTATTTCGGTGGTTACCGAATATCTTTTAGGACGCAACTCCCTACAAACCCTTAAAAAGAAGAAAGTGAAGAAAAAAATCGATGCTTTGGACAATCACGTGGTGGTTTGTGGTTTTGGCCGGAACGGAAAACAGGCCGCAGAACGTTTGAAAGCCTACAATAAACCTTTTGTAGTAATTGAAAAAAACAAAGAAATCATTGAACGTCATGAAAATGAAGCGCTTTTTATAGAAGGGGATGCCAATGAAGATGAGACGCTTTTGATGGCGGGTATCACTCGTGCCCAGTATTTGATTACCGCCGTTCCCGATGACGCTACCAACCTGTTTGTAGTACTTTCAGCGCGTCAGCTGAATCAACAGCTCTTTATCATTAGCAGGGCTTCTGAAGTGACTTCCATCAAAAAGTTACGATTCGCTGGGGCAAACAAGGTTATCATGCCTGATAAAATTGGTGGAGACCACATGGCCTCTTTAGTAGTTATGCCCGACCTCATTACGTTTATGGACCAGTTGTCCATCGAAGGTGAGCATACAACCAATCTTGAAGAAGTCGAAATTGAAGATTTTACCAATCAAATGCCCTGTAATTCGCTTCGGGATTTGGATTTGAGGAAAAGGACAGGGTGTACCATTATAGGGTACATTGAGCCCGATGGAAACTACATTATCAACCCCGAAGCAGACCTCGAATTGGAGCCCAAAGGGAAGGTCATTGTTCTCGGTAGGCCCGAGCAAATCCGAAAACTCAACCAAATGTTCAAGATAGGGTAGTTTAACAACCCCAATATTTGATTGCGTTGATTTTTTTTTGGATATTGACCGCTTAACATCAAATTAACACACCAAACCTTTGATTATGAAGCGCAGACTTCTCGCGATTTTCACTCTACTACTTCCCCTTATAACCATAGCACAAGAAACCCAAGAAGTTGGTCTAGATAAAAAGATAGACCAAGCATTTAAACCAGTTTCCGACTTTTTCAATACCGTTATCTTTTTCGAAATTCTAGGTACTCCCTTCGTACTGATATTATTGGTAGGAAGTGCGTTGTTTTTCACCCTCTATTTCGGATTCCCTAACATTCGGCATTTTTGGACGGCCATTAATGTCGTTCGCGGGAAATACGACGCTTTGGAAGGAGCAGCTGGACATGGCGTAGAGAAAGCAGAGGTTAATATTGTCGACGGAGATTTGCCCGATACCATCCGAGATGAAAGTCAAGAAGGTGAAGTGAGTCACTTTCAAGCCTTGGCTACGGCAGTATCCGGTACCGTTGGGAACGGAAACATTGCTGGGGTTGCCTTGGCGATTGCTTTAGGGGGACCTGGGGCTACGTTTTGGATGATTGTTTGCGGATTGCTTGGGATGTCAACCAAGTTTGTGGAGTGTACTTTGGGAGTTCAATATCGTGATGTGGATGCGTCAGGTACCGTTTATGGTGGCCCGATGTACTATATCAGTCGCGGTCTAAAAAGCAAAGGTTTTGTAACTCTCGGAAAGGTAGCTGCAGCCTTGTTCGCGGTCTTTTGTATCGGGGGTTCTTTCGGTGGCGGGAACGCAGCCCAATCCAACCAAGCCACAATCGTGGTCAAAGAGTTGTTTGGATGGGATAGCGCCATGGCGGGAACCATAATAGGTGTGGTCCTTGCTTTGTTGGTAGGTGTTATTATTATTGGGGGTATCAAACGTATCGCTTCGGTAACAGAGAAGGTAGTGCCCTTCATGGCCCTTTTATATATCATAGCTTGTTTGTACATCATCTTTGGAAATTTCTCCCTAATCGATGATGCCATTGGGCTTATTGTAACAGAGGCATTCAATCCAACTGCCATTGGTGTAGGAGGGGTAATTGGTGTGTTGCTGGTAGGTTTCAGAAGAGCAGCTTTCTCTAACGAGGCAGGTGCAGGTTCCGCATCTATTGCACACTCTGCGGTAAAAACGAAGTATTCTGCTTCTGAAGGTTTGGTAGCATTGCTTGAGCCCTTTATCGATACAGTAGTGATTTGCACCATGACCGCCTTGGTCATCATTATCTTCAATTTTGGAGGTGTATTTGAATATGGCGGTGACGGCACGGGTGCTGTCTTGATTGATGGTGTGGCTTATGAAGGTGCCGGAATCACTTCGCAAGCATTCGCGAAATACATTCCTTACTCCAATGTGTTTTTAACGATTGCGGTGGTACTCTTTGCCGTTTCTACTATGATTTCTTGGTCTTACTATGGTTTGCAGTCCTGGAAGTTTCTTTTTGGAAGAGGAAAACGCATGGATTTAGTCTATAAACTGTTGTTTTTGACCTTCGTTGTTATTGGTGCAGCAGCAAGTATGGATTCCATTTGGGCGTTCTCTGACGCAATGATTTTCGCAATGGTATTCCCGAATATGGTCGGTCTGTACTTCCTGTTCCCAGAAGTGAAAAAACAACTAGGTCGTTACTTAGATGCCATCAAAGCCTCAAAATCGTAAAATGATTTAGCAAAGCATAGTGGGTTCCTTCTTTTCATTCAACAAACAAGAACAACGCGGAACCCTTTATTTGGTTGTTATCTTGGTCGTGCTCCAAGGGTTGGTTTTTATTTCCGATATCGGACCGAGTGAAGAAAAACAAGTAAGCTTGCTGGATGCCTCGCTAATAAGTGAGTTGGATAGCATGAAAAAAGCTGTCATTCAACAACGGAAGGCTGAGATATATCCGTTTAACCCAAATTACTTTTCGGATTTCAAAGCATATACTTTAGGTATTTCACCTGAAGAAATCGATAGATTATTTGCTTTTAGGAAAACCGGAAAATACATCGAGTCTGCTTCACACTTTCAGGAAGTGACCCAAGTTTCGGATTCGCTTCTTGCAACATTACTACCCTATCTTAAGTTCAAACAAACCAGTTTCGATAAACAAAAGACAGCATACAAGCACCAGATAGTGTCAAAAAAGGAGCTGGAGGTTAAAGATTTGAATTCGGCTACCGCGGCAGAATTGAAAAGAGTTTATGGTATTGGTGAAAAATTATCTTTACGAATTGTCAAGTTTCGGGACCGTTTGGGGGGCTTTTTGGCCAACGAGCAACTCTATGATGTGTATGGTCTAGATTCTGCTACGGTCGAAAAAACCTTAAAACGATTTCAGGTATTGAAAGTTCCAAAGATTGAAAAAATCGATGTGCTTACTGCAAGTGCCAAAGAGTTGGCTTCCTTGGTCTATATTCGATGGGAGGTTGCTGAAAACATTGTGGTCTTTCGAGAAACAAATGGTATCGAATCCCTTGAGGATTTAAAGGCTGTAGAAGGTTTTCCAACGGATAAGATTACTAGAATTGGACTATATTTGTCCTTAAAGAAAGACTAGTTTCAGCTATGGGTGATGCTTATTTTAACGAAGAACACAGGCTTTTTAGAGAGAGTTTGAGAGACTTCCTTCAAAAGGAAGTGGTTCCGTATGTAGATGAATGGGAGAAAGCAGGTAAAATTGACCGCGCTATTTGGACCAAGTTTGGCGAAATGGGTTATTTCGGATTGCCTTATCCAGAGGCCTATGGAGGATTGGAACTGGACTTTTTCTACACGGTGATTTTGTTGGAAGAATTGCAGCGTGTCAATTCGGGAGGTTTTGCCGCCGCGATTTGGGCACATGTATATCTCGCTATGACCCATTTGAATGCTGAAGGTGATGAGCGTATCAAAAACGAATACCTTACCCCCAGTATTTTGGGAGAAAAAGTAGGTTGTTTGGGTATTACTGAACCCTTCGGTGGCTCCGATGTAGCTGGCATGCGTACCACGGCGGTTAAAGAAGGGGATACTTATGTGATCAATGGTTCCAAAACCTTTATTACAAATGGCGTTTATTGTGATTATTTGGTCATTGCCGCCAAAACTAGTCCCGAATCTGGAAACAAGGGAATCAGCATTTTCCTTTTGGATAAGGATACCCCTGGTATTTCTGCCACAAAATTGGACAAGTTGGGATGGCGAGCCTCTGATACAGCAGAATTGTCTTTTGATAATGTTCGCATTCCAGAATGCAATCGCATGGGGGAAGAAAACATGGGTTTCGCCTACATAATGCAACATTTTGATTTGGAACGTTTGGTTATGGGGGTAAATGCCCATGCCCGTGCCGAATACGCCTTGGAGTATACGATGTCATATATGAATGAGCGTACTGCATTTGGAAAATCCCTTACTGATTTTCAGGCCTTGCGACACACCATGGTAGAACTAACTGCCGAAATGGAAGTTTGCAAAACCTACAATTATAATGTAGCACAGCTCTTGCAAGAAGGAAAATATGCGGTGAAAGAAGCTACGATTTCCAAAATGATGTCCACTAAAATGGCTGATAAAGTAATAGATGGATGCTTGCAAATGTTAGGGGGCTATGGTTATATGGAAGAGTACCCATTGGCGCGCATGCTGCGAGATAGTCGATTAGGTCGTATTGGAGGAGGCACCTCCGAAATCCTAAAGGAAATCTTGGCCAAATTAATGATTGATAAAAAAGAATACGCCCAAGTAGTACAAAGTTGATTTTGTTTGGGTGACATGAAAAAAGGTGTATCTTTGCACCCCTAATGCTAAAAGAAAGGAGGTTGTAGTCTATGTTAATAATACCAGTAAAAGAAGGAGAAAATATAGATAGAGCTTTGAAGCGATTCAAGCGAAAGTTCGATAAGACAGGCACGATGCGTCAGTTGAGAAAACGACAGCAGTATACGAAACCCTCTGTTAAAAGAAGAGCGGAAATTCAAAAAGCCCAGTATATACAAGGCCTTCGAGATAGCGAAGAGATATAAAGCTCTATTATCACCATATAAAAACCTCCCCTTTCATCTTGAAGTGGGAGGTTTTCTT
>JBCBCH010000127.1:0-7126 GCA_038530835.1 Bacteroidota bacterium
CGAGGGTCAAAGCAATACACGGCAATCACCTTTTCCGCCTTTGCGGCTTCGGTCAATCCTTGATGGTCTATGGTCCGGAGGTCGTTTCGGAACCATAACAAAACGTTTTTCATGCTGTTCTCGTTTTTTTACAGCGAACGCTGCAGTACTTTACATTTTCCCAATCCCGTTCCCACTTTTTTCGCCAGGTACACGGCCTTCCACAACTTGCACAAATCTTCTGGGGAAGATTAGACTTTTTGTGCGCCATGCAAGATGCTCTTTGCGGGTTCTTCAGGGCGGGCATAGGCCAAGCGGTCGTTGATTTTAGGTTCGGCATAGCCATCCAAACCGACAATGGAAACAATTTTTTCTTCATCCAATTTGGCCCAGTAATCTTCGGTCAGCAGGGAAGATTTGATGTAGATTTTGTCAATTTGCCCAACCATAAAAATGCACCCATTTTCCATAATGGGATACTCGTTTACATAAGTGCAGCCCAATTGAATAGGGCTTTGTGCGACAAAAGGTGCGATATGCTCTTCTCGAAAAAGGGGTTCCAACCCCGTCATTTCAAATTCCGATTCGTTTTCTTCGAACTTCGCCGAAGTAAGGTGCGCTGCCTCATAGATTTCTTGCGTGACCGCATTGACCGTAAAGGAACGATTTTCATTAACATTTCGATAGGTATCCCTTCGTACAGTCAGCGGTCTCAATACGAACCCCAAAAGCGGTGGATTGCTACCCAAATGCACTAAAGAATTAAAAATAGCAACGTTGGCGTTTCCCGAACCGCTTATCGAACCTATCAAATTGGCAGATTTATAACCCGTGATTGTATTGATAAGGTTCGCTCGGTGTCGGCTAGGAAGCTCCTCAAGGGTGGTACTATCGAAGTATCGCATACTTTGTTTAACAATTTACAGAAAAGAATAAACAAAAATACAAAATTCTGCTGTGCACTCAGGTGGTGTGCTTAGCAAAATGCGGTGAAATCGCTATTTTCGTGTTTCACTTGTAAACGTCCCTAAAGGCTCAATGGCCCAAACACCCAAAAACATTGCAATTATCGGTTCTGGATTGGTCGGTTCGTTGCTGGCTGTTTATTTGAAACGATACGGACATCAGGTAACCATTTTTGACCGACGTCCTGACATTCGAACCGTTGAGTTCTCTGGCAGGTCCATTAACCTTGCCATGAGCGCCCGAGGTTGGAAAGCCTTGCGTGCTGTCGAATTGGAAGAAACCATTAAGGAGATTGCCATTCCGCTCTATCAACGTGCTTTGCATGTGAATGATAAACCCCTATATTTTCAAAAGTACGGACACGAAGGCGAAGCGATTTGGTCCATTTCGCGAGGAGTACTCAACCGACGAATGATTGATTTGGCAGAAGCCGAAGGTGCTGTTTTCCGCTTTGAGGAAAAGGTGTGGGATGTGGATTTGCCCAAAGCAAGGGTTTACACCGGAAAATCTGAAAAAAGCAAATGGAAGGCCTATGATTTCGACTTGGTTTTTGGTTGTGATGGCGCTTTCTCTCGAGTGCGGCATAAAATGCAGCGCCGAAGCCGATTTGATTACTCCCAAGACTTTATTGACGTTGGATATAAAGAGTTGACCATTCCACCCGATGAAAATGGACAGCATAAGTTGGACAAGCACTCCTTTCACATTTGGCCGCGAGGCAAATTCATGTTGATTGCGATGCCCAATTTAGATGGCAGTTTTACCTGTACGCTGTTTATGCCTTTTGAGGGGGAGGTATCGTTTGAAAATATTACCACGAAAAAGGAAGCAAAGGCCTTTTTCAAAACCTATTTCCCTAACGTACGCAAGGAAATTGAAAATTTGACCAAAGACTTTTTCAACAACCCAACGAGTGCGATGGTGACCATGAAGTGCTATCCTTGGACGTATTGGAACAAAGTGGCCTTGGTGGGCGATTCGGCCCATGCTGTGGTGCCTTTTTATGGGCAAGGCATGAATGCGGGCTTTGAAGACATCTACGAATTGGACCAGCTTATCCAAAAACATGGCGATGATTGGGAGGCTACCTTTAAAGCCTATCAAGAAACCCGAAAGCCCAATGCCGATGCCATAGCGGAATTGAGTTATCGCAACTTTATGGAGATGAGCAGCAAAACCGCCAACCCCAACTTTTTGCTGCAAAAGAAAATAGAGAAACACTTTGCGGAGAAACATCCAGACAAATGGACCCCGGTATACCGTCGCGTTACCTTCTCAGAACGCCCTTATGCCGAAGCCTTGAAAATAGGGGATAAACAAGAAGCCATCATGCAAGAGGTGTTGCAAATACCCAATATCGAGTCACTTTGGGATTCGGATGTGGTGGAGCAGAAAATCTTGGGCCTTTTGGGGTGAAAGGTCAAAGGGTGAAAGGTGAAATGTGATGGGGTAAAGGGTTAATTACAATCAATCTCCGTATCACCTGAAAAACTCCACCATTTACCCATTAAAACCTGTCTGGCCTCCTCCACTAGTTCGGTATTACAGTATTCCATTTCATATTGGTTTTCAAAGTTCATTAACTTTGCGAGGCTATATTGTTGTGCCCAACCTATTAAGGTTTTACTATAGTTCTGAGGTGACATTCCAGAATCAGCAAACCTAGACTCGCCATCATAAAAACTTTGCATGGCCCAATTGCCTAAATCTTGGTTAAATGATGCTGCATTTTGAAACATTTTGTGAGTGCTACCTAAATTTTGGGTATTCCATCCACTAATATCCTGATTAAATGTAATCGCCTGTTGGAACATTGATCCCATTTGGGTCACGTTCTGAGTATTCCAGTTGCCAATGTCCTGATTGAAGGCGGTTGCATTAAAAAACATACTTATCATTCGGGTAACATTTTGAGTATTCCATCCTCCTATATTCCCGTTAAAACTAATTGCATTCGCAAACATTGCGGACATTTCTGTAACGTTTTGTGTATTCCATCCACCTATATCTTGGTTAAATGAAGTAGCCCCGTTAAACATATTTTGCATTTGCTTTACATTTTCGGTGTTCCAACCACTAATTTCTGAATTGATAACAGGAGTGTTATAAAACAGGTATGACATATCCTCAATAGTACTTACATCCCAATTGTCTAGCTTTCCTTCAACTGCCTTGATACTTGAAAACATCGATTGTAAGTTGGTTACTTGTGAAAGGTCCGGAGCATCTTCCGCTTTATGAACCAAATTATGGCATTGTCGAAACGCACGTTCCATGCTCTTCCATTGGATATTTCCCCACTGCTCAATTGTTCTAAGCTTTCCTCTTGAAGAAAAAGATTCATCATTTATCTCTATTGCGGGGAAATTGTTTTGGATGGTCACGGTATAGGTTTCTGGGGTTTCATAAGCATGGGAGAAAGAGGATTCTCCGATAAAGGCAAGTTCTTCTATAGTACCATCACCCCAATCTACTCTGAAGTCATAATTGAATTCGGGTTTTACCCCAATTTCAATGCTTTCCCCGTAAAAGTCAGTTTTCCAAGTGGTGATAAAGGCAGTAGGGTCATCTTCAACAACTTCAATAACATTGATGGTTACTTGAGTTTCCATGGGGTCCACGATATCATCACTAACCGCAACCGTAATGATATGTTGTTCGGCGTTTTGATAGTCCAATTCGCGTCCTACGGCCAAGCTTAGTTGGCCGTTGTTATCGATTTTAAAAAGATTATCGTCATTCACGGTAATGGCATAGGTCAGCGGGTCGCCATCTGGGTCTATTGCCGTAATAGTGCCTATGATAAATGCATCGTCTACGGATTCCAATACGTCAAATACAAAAGGTTCGTCCAGTTTTGGGGCTTGGTCGCTTACATCCAGTTCGCGAATGGTAATGATAAAGTCCCTTGCATTCTCGCCATCGTCGGCGGTTACCATTATTTCATAAAGGTTGGGTAATGTTTCATAATCCAGGCTTTTGTTCGGGGCAAGGCTTAGGGTTCCATCGTCTGCCATTTCGAAGAGCCCTTCGGCATCGTCCTTTAAGGTCAAGTCTACTGGTTCGCCTTCAGGGTCTTTGGCGATGATGGTCCCTATAACTTCATCATCTGGAATGTTTTCCAAAACGTCATATTCCATTGGGCTGGTCAATAGCGGAGCTTCATCTACATCAAGTATCGTGATGGTTACCAAGGCTTGGGTGCTGTTATCTTGGGTGTCCGTGACTTGTACCGTGATTTGATGTTCCTGTGATTGCTCAAAGTTCAGGAACTTGCCAGGGGCAAGGTTAATGTCACCAGAAGAAGTTATGGTAAAGCGTCCTTCGTCGTCATCAAGCAAGGAAAAGGTAAGCGTATCGTTTTGTGGGTCGGAGGCGGTTACTTTTCCAATTTCTTTTGCAGTTTCCAACACCTCAAAGCTTTGGTCCTCCATAATGGGAGCCTCTTCCACATCGTTTAGCGTTACCACAATTTGGGCGTCTGCAAAGGTGTTGCCGTCACTGACCCGTATGATAATCGTATGTTCCTGGGCCGACTCGAAGTCTAAACTTTGTCCTTCAGCAAGAGTCAATACGCCAGTGGTCTCGTTTATGGCAAACAAGCCTTGGTCGTTCTCTAAAATGGAAAACGTGAGGGCATCCCCCTCTGGGTCCTGAGCTTCTACGGTTCCGATATGGTAGTCATCCACAATATCCTCAGAAATCCCTTCAAAGGTTTGGTCATCAACGATTGGGCTGAGGTTGGTTTCATCTACTTCGGTTAAGATGATTGTGATTTGCGTGCTGGTGGAGTTCTCATTGTCGCCCACAGCCATGGTGATAACATGTTTTGAGTCAGTTGCAAAGTCAAGACTTTTGCCCTCGACCAAGCGGAGCATACCTCGCCAAGTGACTTCAAAGAGGTTGTCTTCATCTTGCTCAAGAATGGCAAAGGAAATGTCATCCCCATCTGGGTCTTCGGCCACGATTTCCCCAATGGTTTCAGGATGTGCAATGTTTTCAGGCACGGTAAAGGTTTGTGGTGCAATGGTAGGCGCATTGTTCGCGCTGGTAACGGTGATGGTAATGTTGGCGGTTTCGGTGTGTTGTCCATCGGTCACGCTAACGGTTATATTATGCTGTTGCGCAGTGGCAAAGTCAAGGGTTTTGCCTTGTGCTAAACGCAGTTCGCCATTTGGGCTTATCGTAAAGAGCCCATCCGGATTTTTGACTAGGGCATAAGTGAGTTTGTCATCATCCTCATCAGTACCAACCACGGTGCCGATAGTTTCGGTTTCTGTGAGGTCATCCACCACACTAAATTGCCACGATTTTAGGGTAGGAACTTGATTAGATGGTCCTTCGGACGAATCGTCTTTGGCGCAAGCCAAAAGAAATAGCGTCGTGATCGCAACAAGGACAAACTTCTTCATTTCGTTGGGTTTTTCGGAATACCCGAAAATTTAGGCTATCCCAGGCGAAGAATTCTATCGCGATTGACCGATGCTGGATATGGGTTGATGAAAACAAAAAAAGCAGCTGAAAATCAACCGCTTTCCCACTCTTAATTTACGCCACCATAGCATATTCTTCTTCAGCGGTTCGTTTGGATATTCGTCTTTTGTCCAAAAAGTAGGTCGAGAACAATAATACCAAGCAAATCACAGCTGGAGCTCCATTCCCGTATTTTGAGACGTAGTGTGCAATTATGGCAAACACTAGATTTAGAATGAAACCCGCGTATGCCCATTCCAAAAGGCGTTTGCTTCGGTTGTACCAAATCATGCCCAATCCAATGAATTGTGCAATGGCCAAGGGTTGGACAAGGTGTTCGGGATAACCCAGTTTGGCATATTCCAATACCATTTGGTCATACATAAACAAGTGTTTGAAAAGCGAGGCTACTATCATGGTCGAGAATAGCCCTAAAAACGTGTAGTACGCATAGTATTTAGTTTGCATGGTTTAAAAATTTGAGGTTTGTTTCCATTCAAAGTATCCTATAATTCATTGATAAATAGATTCGTAGGGGTGAAATCGCAAAAACTAGGGTTGGATGGGATTTTTAATGTGGTGAATGTGGCGGAGTGAATCTTTGCCTAGGATTAGATGTCAGATATCGGGTGTTGGGTGAAGGGTTGAAAGGAGAAGGGTAAGTTTAATGTTGCAATAAACAATGAGCAGTTATCAGTGGTCAGTTTTCAGAAATATGATTTCTTATTTCTTATGTCTTATGTCTTATGTCTAATGTCTGATGTCTGATGTCCGATGTCTTGCGTCTTGTCTCCTGGTGTAATATTTTAATACCAACATTGAAAATCACCGGTGCTTCCGCATTTCAGCGCGTCGCATGGGCATGCTGTTAATACGGTCGAAGATGGTTTTCGGGTCTACGGGAAAAGGCGCTTGAAATTTCAATCCTCCATCTTTTCCAATGAGAAGAACACCTTCAAAATCTGGCTTTATGGAGAATTTAGAAAGTGTTTTGGCGTTGGCCTTGACTTCGAACAACAAAAGGTCTCTTTCGGTGAGTGCTTCGGGGTTTTTCTCAAAAGTCTCGCGTTGTGATTCCAGTATGGTGTGATTTGATTCGGAAGCAACCAAAATGAGCAAACGATTTTTCCAGCGGTAAGCATCCCAGTCTTGTGCGGAAAGGGTGGTACAAAAAGTCAAGAGGAGAAGTGGAAAAACACGTTTCATCTCCATAAAGAAACAAAAAAACCGCCTCAAGGGCGGTTCGGTATGTGTTAAAAGCGTTTGTTAGATTTTCGCAAACAAGGCTTCCATTTTTTCTTGTTCTTCTTCAGCCAACAGAGGGTCCACCAAAATTCTTCCACTGTGCTCATCGGTGATGATTTTTTTGCGTGAGGCAATTTCAACCTGAACCTGTGGTGGAATGGTGAAGAAAGAACCACCTGAAGCACCGCGTTCTACAGGTACAACAGCGAGTCCATTTTTTACATTATGACGGATGCGCTTGTAGGCATGAATCAATCGGTCTTCAATTTTTTCCTCGAATTCTTCAGATTTCTTTAAAAGCGCTTTTTCTTCCTTTTCGGTTTCGGCAAGAATGGCGTCCAATTCCCCTTTTTTGTGTTTAAGGTGGTTTTCGCGCTCAGTAAGCTTTTCTTTGGTTTCGGAAATAACCTCTTTTTTCTGCTCGATTTGCGCCTTGAACTCTTTGATATTTTTTTCAGCCAAT
>JBCBCH010000128.1:0-7125 GCA_038530835.1 Bacteroidota bacterium
CATTGCGGTCAAAATCAAAAAATAATGTTTCATGTCTGAAAATTAATAGGTTTTTATGATTTTGACCGCAATGCTTTTGTCATTTAGTCTAAGTGCTCAAGAAAAGAACAAAAAAGTGACTTTCGAAGTAGACGGCGTTTGCCATATGTGCAAAGCGCGTATTGAGAAAGCAGCTTTAAAGGTGAAAGGGGTCAAGTTTGCGGCTTGGGATATTCCAACACATGAATTATCACTGGTTATTGATGAGAACAAAACCAATGTAATGGAAATCAAAACTGCCGTGGCGAGTGTTGGGCATGACACCAAGGAGTTAAAGGCCCCAAAGGAGGCTTATGATGAAATTAACCCTTGTTGTAAGTACCGTGACCCAAACATTAAGCATAGCGGAAAGCATTAATGGAACGTACCTATACTATTACAGGAATGACGTGCCAAGGATGTGTTGCTTCCGTTCAAGGAAAATTGGAACAGGTCGATGGTGTGGAAAGTGTCGCTATCGACTTGGATAGGGAAGAAGGTAGGTTGAAGATGCAACATGATATTCCTTTGGATTCACTTTCAGACGTTCTACCGCCCAAGTATACCATAACGGCAAATAATGCGATGACTTCTGAAGCCAAGAATGCCAAGGAAACATCAAAATGGCGACAGCTAAAGCCCTTATTCCTCATTTTTGCATACCTCTTTGGCGCAGCTTTTTTGTTGAATTTCAAAGCATGGAATTTCCAGAACGCCATGATGGATTTTATGGGGTTGTTTTATGTGGTTTTTAGCTTTTTCAAGTTTTTGGATTTAAAGGGCTTTCCCGAAAGTTTTAAAATGTACGACCCGTTGGCCAAAGTTTTTCCGCTCTACGGGTGGATGTATCCTTTTCTGGAATTGGCATTGGGATTGTGCTTTTTAATGCGCTTTCAGGTTACAGCCGCCTTATGGACCACAATTCTGATTTTGGGCATTACAACTTTTGGGGTCACCAAGACGCTTTTGGATAAAAAAAGCATCCGTTGTGCTTGTTTGGGTACGGCGCTGAATTTGCCAATGACCGAGGCCACATTCATTGAAAATGCCATCATGTTGGTGATGGCATTTTTGATGTTGTTTTAGCAAGTAAGCGGATTGTTTCAATTTTTAATAGAAGCCTTATAAATCGACTTTAAAAGACTGTTTTCGTCTTTAGTGTCGTTTCCCAATTGCCAAAACATAATGCCACCTAATTTTTTGTTCAAGGCGTACTCGGTTTTTAACCGAACGGATACGGAATCATCATAACTGATGAAAATACTGTCTTTCGCATTGTAGAGATAAGGGGCCTTGGCTATGGAATCCCAATAGCGCTTATAGATTTTGTCGGATTCAAATTCCTTGCGGATTTGATGATACGCACTCCATCCAATATGGGCTCCTGAGTTTTTTTCGTAAAGACCATTATTGTTTGGTGGAACGCCTTTCCAAGCCCGTCCATAGAACGCGGCACCAATTACGAGTTGTTCTGACTTTACGCCCTGGTCAAGGCAAAACTGAACAATTTTTTTCGCCGACCTTGGACCATAATCCCGGTCTTCATTCGGTTTAGATTTTCTAAATTCTTCAATGAATTCTGCGGCAGGGGTATTCGCAATATCCGTTTCTTGTATGTAACCTAAAGGTGTATGGTGACCTGTAAATGGAGAGGAGGGACCCACTTGGTCGTAGGTCATGATGTTCATGTAATCCACCTCTTTCATTACGCTTTCCAGCTCAATGTTCTTGTAGTAGCGTTTCCATCCTGCAGAGGCAAAAGTGAGGATTTGCTTTCGCTCCAACGTATTGAGCGCCGCGCGCAGTTCCCTCATAAGTAGTGTGAAGTTCTGTTTATCTTCAGGTCGTGCCCCCGTGCCAGCGGCTGGGATGGCCGGGTATTCCCAGTCAATATCCACCCCATCCAACTTAAACTGCTTATTGAAGGCAATTACGCTTTCGACGAACTTTTTTCGGTTTTCCGCGGTAGAGGCCATATCGGAGAAACCATCAGCGCCCCATCCCCCGCAAGCAATCATTACTTTTAAATGCGGATGGTTTTTGCGTTGCGCTACTAACTGGTCCAGTTTTTTCTTGTTTTCTGCATCCTGGAATTTCATCTCCCCATCAATCACATGTGTAAAAGAAAAGATAATATGGGTCAATTGGTCCAATGGTAGAAGGTCTGGGCGATAATCCTTTTCCGGTACATAATAGGCCATAACCACAATGGTTTGCTCGTTTTGTTTTTTTGGGGAGTTGGAGATGTACATCATGGCCAAAAGCAAGACCATAATTGGCGCTACCTGTCTTGAGAGCTTCATTGGAAAGGAGTTTTACCAAAAATTAGCCAATTAAAATTCGCTTTAGGAAACTATTAGACGGAGGGCATTGGGAAACATACAAACAGCAAATTTGAAAAGAAAGATGCTTCTTTAAGATTTAGATATAAAAAAACGCCCATGAAAAGTTCACGGGCGTTTTCTTGCTGTATAAAAAGCAATGACTGATTACATCATGCCAGGCATTCCGCCACCACCCATAGGAGGCATTGCGGGAGCATCTTCTTTGATATCGGTCAAGGCACATTCGGTAGTCAAAATCATACCGGATACAGAAGCAGCATTTTCCAAAGCAACACGCGTCACTTTCTTGGGGTCAATGATTCCCTGCTTCATCATTTCAACATAATGGTCCGACTTGGCATCGTATCCGAAATCTCCCTTTCCTTCCAATACTTTGGAAACAACAACGGAACCTTCTCCACCTGCATTTTCAACGATGGTACGCAATGGTGATTCAATAGCGCGGGCTACGATTTGCAATCCGGTTTCTTCATCTGCATTCACCGTTTCTACTTTTGATAAGCTTGCTTTGGTTCGTACCAAAGCTACACCACCACCTGCTACGATACCTTCTTCCACGGCTGCTCTAGTCGCATGAAGGGCATCATCCACACGATCCTTCTTCTCTTTCATTTCCACTTCAGAGGGTGCGCCTACATAAAGTACGGCTACCCCACCAGCCAATTTGGCCAAACGTTCCTGAAGTTTTTCCTTGTCATAATCCGAAGTAGTTGTTTCGATTTGGGATTTGATTTGGTTCACACGGGTTTTGATGTTTTTCGCAGCACCAGAACCGTTGACCAAAGTAGTATTGTCTTTGTCGATGGTTACCTTTTCGCAAGTACCTAGCATATCGATAGAAGCAGTCTCTAAAGAGAAACCTCTTTCTTCAGAAATCACGGTTCCATTGGTCAAAATAGCGATGTCTTCCAACATGGCTTTTCTTCGGTCACCAAAACCAGGTGCTTTAACCGCAGCGATTTTCAAGGAACCTCTCAACTTGTTCACTACCAAAGTTGCCAAAGCTTCTCCGTCAACATCTTCTGCAATAATCAGCAAAGGTTTTCCGGATTGTGCTACGGGCTCAAGTACTGGCAACAAATCTTTCATTGCCGAGATTTTCTTGTCGAACAACAAGATGTAAGGATTGTCCAAATCCGCAATCATTTTCTCAGAATCAGTAACGAAGTATGGAGAAAGGTATCCACGGTCAAACTGCATTCCTTCTACGACGTCTACATAAGTATCCGTTCCTTTGGCCTCTTCTACCGTGATTACCCCTTCTTTTCCAACTTTATCGAACGCTTGGGCAATCAAATCCCCAATGGTCTCGTCGTTGTTGGCAGAAATTGCGGCAACTTGTTTGATTTTTTCTGAGGAATCTCCCACTTTTTTGGATTGCTTCGCCAAGTTGGCAACAATGGCATCAACTGCTTTGTCGATACCTCTTTTTAAATCCATGGGGTTGGCTCCGGCAGCAACGTTTTTCAACCCTTCCTTTACGATGGCTTGCGCCAAAACGGTTGCGGTGGTCGTTCCATCACCAGCCAAATCATTGGTTTTGGAAGCAACTTCTTTTACCATTTGTGCGCCCATGTTTTCAAGGGCATTTTCCAACTCGATTTCTTTTGCTACGGTTACCCCGTCTTTGGTTACTTGGGGTGCTCCAAAGGACTTGCTGATGATTACGTTTCTACCTTTAGGTCCTAAAGTTACCTTCACTGCGTTTGCCAATGCATCAACACCTTTTTTTAGGCCATCGCGTGCATCAATGTCAAACTGTATGTCTTTTGCCATTTTTTAGTTGATTTTTTAATTATACAATTGCTAAAATGTCACTCTCGCGCATCATCAAATAGTCGGTACCTTCCAATTTTAGCTCGGTCCCAGCATATTTCCCATAAAGTACGGTATCACCTACATTCACGGTAAGCGCCTCGTCTTTGGTTCCAGGGCCCACGGCCACTACTTTTCCTTTTTGAGGTTTCTCTTTGGCCGTATCAGGGATAATGATACCGGAAGCGGTTTTGGTCTCAGCCGCCATAGGCTCGATAAGTACCCTGTCCGCCAAGGGTTTGATGTTTACTTTAGCCATATTTTTAATTTTTAGGTATTTATTTTAAAAATTCGTGATTGGAAGGACAGAAATTATGCCATTTGATAAAAAACTGCCAAACTGTTAAAACAAAAATGCCAGCTTGTCATTCAAGCTGGCATTTCGTTAATTTTTGTCATTTCCTGTACTTACTGAAGGGTGTCAGCGGGATTCGAAGTTCCTTCTGATGGAGGTACTTCCGCTGGCTCACCAGGTAACGTTTCAGGAACGGTATTTTCAATATCATCACCATTCAACAACTTGGAATCTGCTTGGCCAAAATTACCTTTTAACGCCACGTTTGACAATAATATCAATACGATAAGCAAGGTAGCCAAGGTCCATGTGCTTTTATCCAGAAAGTCCCCTGTTTTTTTGACACCTCCTACTACTTGGTTGCCACCACCACCAAAAGAAGAGGATAATCCACCTCCTTTAGGGTTTTGAACCATAATCACCAACATCAACAGCAAACAAACTATTATGATGAGAATTAAAAAAATTGTAAACGTTCCCATAGGCATTACTTGTCCTTATCTTTTTGCAGTTTTTTCACTGCTCGAATTTGGTCCGCAAAGAAACTACTTTTTTCTGGATATTTCAAACTCAATATCTTAAAGGCTTGAATCGCTTTTTTGTACTTCTTTTGTTCGAGATATACTTTGGCCAAGGTCTCGGTCATTAGCTCGCTTTTGTCCATTTTTACCGAATCCTTGATGTCGATTTTGGTTTCGGTTTTGGCTTTGGGAACTATTTTTGGGTTTTCTTCAATGAACTTTTCCAACAACTCGAACTTCCTTTTTTTGACCAATTCTTGCTCCTCTGGTTCGACTTGTTCAGTGTTTGAAGCATTGGTTAGGGCCAACCACTCGGAAAAAGAATGTTTTTCAAACCTGCTGGTTTTTGGGAGCGGTTCGTCATCGATTGCCTCCGGTTCGTTTCCCGACTCACCTTCTTGGTCAACATCCTCCGCTTGCTTGGGTTCTTTTGAAGCGAACAGCTGAGGGTCCAGGATTTGTTCAGCATGGTCTATGTTCTGCGGATAAGGCGCCTCTTCAGGTTCTCCAAGCATCACTTCAGTTTCCGGATTGGGCTCTACCGCCTCAACAACGATATTTTGCTCTTCCAGTTTTTGAGACCGTCCGCTCAGCGTATCGGCAATTTGGTTTTGGACAAATTTTTGGGAAGTGATATAATCAAAAAGGACTTCACGGTCCGAAGTATAAGCGGCGGTTACCTTTAATACATCGTTGTATTTGTAGCTGTCCAGGTTTTTAAGTCCTTTTAGATAAAGGGCCCTAGAAGCTTGAAAATAAGGATATTCGTTCACGATATCTTCCAACTCCCGGGTTTGTTGGGGTGAAAGAATCGTATTCGACTTTTGCAATATGTTCAAAAAATCCGCTACGTTCATTATCGCTACCAATTCCCCAACGAAGCGTTGAAGATGTCTTGGGTTATTCTTTCAAAAATTTCCTCATGAGCTTGCGCTTGCACGGTGGTAAGGGAAGCAGCGGCATCAAAATCAAAAAAGAATGAAAACCGTTTTTCAAAGTCTACCTCTTCTTTGGTCGTGTTAAAAAAGCGCACATTGACGCTCATGGTCAATCGGTTTTGCGCTGTTCGTTGGTCAGAAGTTGCCGTCATGGGCGTGACCCGATATTCTACAATTTCACCTTCGTAAACCAAGTCGCCATTGCTTCCAGTGAGGGAAAGACTAGTAAGGTTGTTGATCAAATCTTGAAGGGCCAAAGTAAAGTCACGGTCTAGTCCAGGTACAATTGTTGAACCAGGATTTTGGTCCGCATAGTTTTGAAAAAAATTCACTTGAAAGCTTTCGGCCGTGCCAATATCCGCTCCCGAAAAGTTATACGCACCACAACTTGACAATACTACCATCAAAAACCCTAAAACCACATGCTTTCTGCCCATCCTTGCAATTTAAGAATTCTTGCGACTTATAAATCGTACTGTTTTATTTTTCTGTAAAGGGTGCGTTCGGAGATGCCCAATTCGTTGGCGGCCGCTTTGCGTTTTCCACGATTGCGTTCCAAGGATTTTTTGATAAGCTCAATCTCTTTTTCCTGAAGGGAAAGGGTTTCTTCTTCCTGAATTTCCTCTGCGAAGTGATAGCGGTCTTCCTTGTTCACTGGGACAGCTGCTGGAGCTGTTTCCACAATGGGTTGCGGCAGGTGCAGTACCTCGGTGGAGATTTCTTCTTCGCGTGGAGCTGTGGTTTCGTCAGCTCCATATATTTTTTGGATAAGGTTTTGGTTTTCCTCTTGCACTTTTGAAGTGTCATTGTTGTTGAGCAATTCCAAGGTCAATTTTTTAAGGTCGTTCAAGTCTCCTTTCATGTCGAACAAAACCTTGTAGAGAATTTCACGTTCCGAGCTAAAATCGCCCTCTTTTTTGGAATGACCGATAACGGCCGGAAGATTGCTACTTTGCATATTGGGTAAATAGCTCGCCAAAGTAGCTCCTGAAATGCTGCGATTTTCCTCAAGTACCGACACTTGCTCGGCAATATTGCGCAATTGTCTGATGTTACCAGGCCAACGATACTTTAGCAACAATTCAATGGCAGAATCCTCTAAACGAATAGTAGGCATTTTGTATTTCTGCCCAAAGTCGGAAGCAAATTTGCGAAACAACAAGACATTCACCTGTTGTTTCGCAAATTTGCTT
>JBCBCH010000129.1:0-7092 GCA_038530835.1 Bacteroidota bacterium
AAGGCACCGAAAATGAATTGGCCATAGATATCAAAACCCTTCGAACCGGTAGTGGTATCGTCACCATCGATCCAGGGTATAAAAACACCGGTTCTTGCGAAAGTGCCATTACCTTTTTGGATGGTGAAAAAGGAATTCTTCGGTATCGCGGTTATTCTATTGAGGACTTGGCCGAGAAAGCAGATTTTTTGGAAGTAGCCTATCTTTTGATTTTTGGAGAACTTCCCAACAAAGAGCAGCTTGAGACTTTCCACAATGACATAAAGGAAGAATCTCAGGTGGATGAGGAGATGAAGAAAATCTTGGACGCCTTCCCAAAAGCAGCGCACCCAATGGGTGTTCTTTCTTCATTAACTAGTGCTTTAGTGGCGTTTAATCCTACTTCTGTAGATGTTGCTTCGGAAACGGCCATGTATCGTTCCATCGTTCGAATTTTGGCGAAGTTCCCAGTTTTGGTTGCTTGGACGCAGCGGAAGAAAAAAGGCCTTCCCTTGGATTACGGTGATGATACTTTGGGTTATGTGGAGAACTTCCATAAGATGATGTTCAAAAAGCCCAACAAAGAATATGAAAAAGATAAAATTGCCATTGACGCTATTGATAAACTGTTGATTCTACATGCAGACCATGAGCAAAACTGCTCTACCTCAACTGTTCGAATTGTGGGTTCGTCGCATGCCGGACTGTTTGCATCTCTTTCTGCAGGAATTTCAGCGCTATGGGGACCGCTTCATGGAGGTGCGAACCAAGCGGTTTTGGAAATGTTACAGGCGATAGAGGCTGATGGCGGAGACACCAAAAAGTATATGGCCAAAGCAAAGGACAAGAGTGACCCTTTCCGTTTGATGGGCTTTGGGCATCGCGTTTATAAGAACTTCGATCCTCGCGCACGAATTATCAAGAAGGCAGCAGACGAGGTATTGGGCAACCTCGGTATTGAGGACCCTATTTTGGATATCGCCAAAGGCTTGGAAAAAGAAGCTTTGGAAGATGAGTATTTCGTACAAAGAAAACTATATCCCAATGTGGATTTTTATTCTGGAATCATCTACCGTGCTTTGGGTATCCCTACAGACATGTTCACCGTTATGTTTGCATTGGGCAGGTTACCCGGATGGATATCACAATGGCGCGAAATGCGTTTGAGAAACGAACCCATCGGCCGCCCGAGACAAATATATATCGGCGAAAACTTCAGGGAATTCAAAGACCTCGAAAGTCGTTAGAAAACAAAAAGGTAGCTGCAAGGCTACCTTTTTTTGTTTTTCTGGTACACTACGGAGCCAAGATTCAAAGCTTGGTCTTTCGCATAGCAGGTTTCGAGGATTTCAGCATAGTAGTATAAACGTACGGATGAATTTTGTGGTTGTAAGAGCATTGTGTGATACCGGTCATATTCCTCGTGCAGGTAATGATGGGCATCTATGGTGTTTAAGTTATCCAGAATGGAATCCAGAGTAGTTTTGTATTTCCCTAATCGCATATCCAAACGTTCCCTTTCTTGAAACGAGAGCGGCAGAGCTTTGACGTCCAGCATCATCTGGAGATTCCCCTTCGCATGGGTCTCATGAGTAATACAATCTTCATACTTGTAAATGCCATAGCTTTTTGTGGGGTTAGCATCCACATAATAGGCACCGGGCAATGGGTCTGATTTTGGCCATAGAAGTAGTGTAATACTCCCTGCCGCAAAGACCATAAGAAAGACAACTAAAGGACGCATAAAAAACGAAATACTGTTTTAATATAGGGATATAAGTTTGAAAATGGACTAGGGTTTGGATAGAAATCATTGAAATTTCTTTAATTTTAACTAATTGTAAATCAGATTGTTAAATATAAAAATGAATTCATTGTGAAGATGTGGTTTTTCCACGTACTGCTTGGATTTTTTTCATTTTTCCGTTGCGGAAAATCAACGCCAAAAGACTAGATTTGCCCTAGAATTTATGAAGGTATGTCCCTAAAACAAGATGCGGTCAAAAAACCAGTAGAGTCACTCAAACTCCATATTGAAAACGAAACCGATACGCTTAAAGCGGTCGTTTTGGGCACCGCGGTAAGTTGTGGTCCAACCCCAAGTTTGGAAGAAGCCTATGACCCAAAATCAAGGGAGCATATTCTGGCCGGGACCTATCCTCTTGAAGCGGACATGATTCCAGAAATGGAAGCCTTTGCTACGGTTTTACAAAAACACAAGGTCGAAGTTTTCCGGCCTTCGGTTTTGGAAGATTGCAATCAGATTTTTTCGAGGGATATTGCTTTCGTTATTGAAGACAAACTTTTCCATGCCAACATTCTTCCAGACCGCGAACGTGAATTTGAAGCTATTTCACATGTGTTGGAAGCCGTTGGACCTGAAAACGTAGTTCGTCCGCCAGAGGAAGTTCACATCGAAGGAGGTGATGTAATGCCCTGGAACGACCATATTTTTATTGGCACATATACTGCTCCCGATTATCCTGACTTTATCACCGCGCGAACCAATAAAGCGGCGGTGGAATATATTGCCCAAATGTTCCCGCATAAAAAGGTCAAGGCATTTGAGTTACGAAAGTCAAATACCAATCCTAAAATCAATGCGCTGCATTTGGATTGCTGTTTTCAGCCTGTCGGAAGGGACAAAGCTATTCTTCACAAGAACGGGTTTTTGGTAGAGGAAGAATACCAATGGTTGGTGGATTTCTTTGGAAAGGACAATATTTTCGAGATTTCAGCGGATGAAATGTACCAAATGTACAGCAATGTATTTTCCATCTCTCCAGAGGTTGTCGTATCCGAACAGAATTTTACCCGATTGAATACTTGGTTGCGAGAGCAGGGCTTTACCGTTGAGGAGGTTCCTTATGCCGAAATTGCCAAACAGGAGGGCCTTCTTCGTTGTAGCACTCTGCCCTTGATTCGAAACTAACCACAGCCACTCTATATTCGGGGAATTATCCATATCGCTTGCCAAAGCAAGGTGATAAGTGTATATTAGACTGAAAGCCTAGAGATATTAGCAAACTATGACTCTTTCTTACTGGGATGTTGGAATTGTCATTGCGTATATTGTTGGAGTTCTGGTCCTCGGCTTTTACCTCTCCAAAAGAGCTTCCAAGAATTTGGAATCCTACTTCCTCGGAGGAAATCAGTTGCCTTGGTATTATTTGGGATTGAGCAATGCTTCGGGCATGTTCGATATTTCCGGTACGATGTGGACGGTAGGCATTCTCTTTGTCTACGGACTTAAAAGTGCCTGGTTACCCTGGTTGTGGCCTGTATGGAACCAAGTTTTCGTTTTTGTATACCTTGCAATTTGGATGCGCCGGTCTAACGTGATGACCGGGGCAGAATGGATTACGTTCCGCTTTGGAGACGGCAAAGGCGCCAAACTTTCCCACATCATCATCGTCATTTTCGCGGTAATCAGCGTTCTTGGATTTATCGCCTATTTTTTTGAAGGCATCGGGAAGTACTGCACTTCGATTTTACCTTGGGATTTGGCCTTTGATATTTTGGGATACGAGGTTTCTTCTGCCAAAAGCTATGCGCTTATCGTTTGCGGACTTACTTCGCTGTACACGGTAAAAGGAGGCATGCACAGTGTGGTAGCTACCGAGGTCATGCAGTTTGTGATTATGACCATCGCCTGTATCGGAGTAGGCATAATAGCCTATACGATGGTCGATGCAGGGCAAATTGATAAAATTGTCCCTGAGGGATGGAAAGATTTGACATTTAGCTGGAACCTAAATCTTGATTGGAGCAACGCTGCTTTTCCGCAAGTGAATTCTAAAATAGCGAACGACGGTTTTGACCTCTTTGGGTTATTGTTCGTTTTGATGGTGCTGAAAGGTATTTTTGCCTCAATTGCTGGTCCCGTCCCATCTTATGATATGCAACGCATTTTAGCCACAAAAAATCCATGCGAGGCAGCTAAAATGAGTTTTTTGACCATCTGTGTACTCTATATCCCTAGATATTTCATGATTGTTGGGTTCACTGTGCTTTCACTGGTGTACTTAGGTCCGGAACTTTTGAGTATGGGGGAGAACATAGATTTTGAACAAGTACTCCCAATGGCGATTAACAAATTTCTTCCCGTGGGGTTGAAGGGTTTGATGCTGGCCGGGTTTCTGGCCGCTTTTATGGGGACTTTCGCCGCCTTCGTCAATGCTGCACCAGCCTATTTGGTGAATGATATTTATAAAAAATACATCAACCCCGGAGCGCCCGATAAGCGATTGGTGAATCTAAGCATCCTTTCTTCTTTGGGTATGGTCATGGTTGGAATTGTTTTTGGGTTGAATGCCGGCTCCTTGAATGAACTCATTCTATGGCTGAGTTCTGCGTTGTACGGCGGTTATGTTGCTGCCAATGTTTTGAAATGGATTTGGTGGCGCTTCAGTGGCAACGGCTATTTTTGGGGCATGTTGTTTGGGTTAATCGCTTCAACGGTAAAACTGTTTTTCTTTCCAGAGTATGTAGACATCTTCGTGTTCCCCATTATATTTCTCATTTCGTTTATCGGATGTATCATCGGAACGTATTTGGAACCTCTTCCCAATAGGGGAAAAGTGAAACAATTTTACAAACAAACCAAACCTTGGGGCTTTTGGGGTCCCATCAAAAGGGAGGTAATGGAAGAAGACCCATCCTTTGTCCCAAATCAAGATTTTAAACGGGATAGTTTCAATATTCTGGTAGGCATCATTTGGCAAATGGCCCAAGTAGTGATTCCAATTTATTTCATGCTTCGGGAAAATACGGAAATGGTTATATGGTCCGCCATTCTGATTCTGACCAGCTACTTGCTCAAAAAATTCTGGTGGGACAACTTAAAAAACATTGCGTAATATGAAAGATAATCTAATCATCAGCGCTACGTTTTTGGATGAAATAAGTCATGACATTCCGCATCAAAACTGGAGCAAAAAAGAATGGGACCAAGATTTCCAGCACATGAAAAAAATGGGCATCAATACGGTGGTTCTTATCCGTTCGGGATATCAAAAATTTTTGACCTACCCGTCTGAATATTTGATTCAAGAAAAACAATGCTTTGTTCCTCCGGTTGATTTGGTCCAGCAGTTTTTGGAGTTGTCGGACCAATATGGAATGGATTTCTTTTTCGGGACCTACGACAGTGGCGACTATTGGAAAACAGGAGATATGACCCATGAGTTGGAAGTAAATTTTCACGTGGTCGAAGAAGTATTCAAAAAGTATGGTCACTATAAAAGCTTTAAGGGGTGGTATTTGAGTCTGGAATTAAGTCGAAAGACGAAAGGTGCTATTTCAACCATATCCAGATTAGGAAAACATTGCAAAGAGATAAGCAATGGACTTCCTGTGTTGATTTCTCCGTGGATTGATGGGAAAAAGGCGGTTATGGCCTCTGAGAGTGCCACTACAAAAAGTGATGCTATCTCCATCGAAGCACATTTTCGAGAATGGAACGAAATCTTTTCGGGTATTCAAGGGGCAGTGGACATCGTGGCTTTTCAAGATGGGCATGTTGATTATGATGAATTGGAAGATTATCTGGTCGTCAATAAAAAGTTGGCAGATACCTATGGGATGGAATCCTGGACGAATATTGAATCCTTTGATAGGGATATGCCCATAAAATTTCTCCCCATCAAGTTTGAAAAGCTATTGTTGAAAATGCAAGCCGCGGAAAGAGCAGGATGTCAAAAGGCCATAACTTTTGAGTTTTCCCATTTTATGAGCCCACAATCCGCATATGCCCAGGCAACCCATTTGTACAATCGGTATATGGAGTATTTTGAAAAATCAATTTCCAAAAGCAATTTGTAACTGTGTTGAAAAAGTACGCCGAATTGTATCGAAAAGAGCTTCTGGAAGAAGTTATCCCCTTTTGGGAGAACCATTCCATCGATGGGGATTATGGAGGATATTTTACCTGCCTTATGGCTAACGGTACTGCGTATGATACGGACAAATTCATCTGGTTACAGGCTAGGCAAGTATGGATGTTTTCAAAGGTATACAATGAACTTGAAGCCAAAACCCAATGGAAAGCCATCGCGAAGCATGGGGTGGATTTTTTGGAAAAATACGGTAGGGATAACGGAGGGAACTGGTATTTTTCCTTAGACCAGAAAGGAAATCCGTTGGTGCAACCCTATAATATTTTTTCTGACTGTTTTGCAGCAATGGCTTTTGGGGAATACTACAAGGTGGAACCCAATGCCGCCTATGCCCAAATTGCAATAGACACTTTTCACAATATTCTTTCTCGGAAAGACAACCCCAAAGGGAAGTACAACAAGCGATACCCTAGAACGCGGAATATGCAGGACTTTGCATTGCCCATGATTTTGTGCAACCTCGCATTGGAATTGGAGCATATTCTGGGGAAAGGTCAAGTAGAAGATGTACTGGATTCCCTTGTGGATTTGGTCATGAATCAATTTTATGATGCCGAGCGTGGTCTGGTTTACGAGAACATCTCTTCGAATGGGGCTTTTTTGGACAGTTTTGAAGGCAGATTGCTAAATCCGGGCCATGCGATAGAAGCCATGTGGTTTATCATGAACATTGGTCTTCGAAAAGGAGATATGGAACTTGTAGAAAAGGCCGAAACCATAATGTACGAGCAACTGGAAAGAGGATGGGATGAAACCTATGGCGGCATCTTTTACTTTTTGGATGCCAAAGGCCATCCACCTGAAAAATTGGAATGGGACCAGAAACTGTGGTGGGTCCATTTGGAAACCTTGGTGGCACTGGCAAAAACCTACGCCCATAATCAAAGTCCCAAAGCGGCTCAATGGTTTGAAAAAGTGCATGAGTACAGTTGGAATCACTTTAGAGACCCTAAGCATGGTGGCGAATGGTTTGGGTATTTGAATCGGCGAGGAGAACTTTTGCTCAACCTCAAAGGAGGAAAATGGAAAGGCTGCTTCCATGTACCGCGGGCCTTGTTTGAAATTTCACAAGCTTTGGAAACCTAAGGTCGCAGAACATGGGCAGGTTAACAAGACATCTCATTCACTGTATGGTATTCTCCTTTTTTTCTATTGGGATTTCCCAATCGCAAAAAGGGGTATGGTTGACCGATGTGGCCAGTAAGGCTTTGGATAG
>JBCBCH010000130.1:0-1905 GCA_038530835.1 Bacteroidota bacterium
CATGAAATCCTTTATTGCTTTACCCTTTGTTTGTTTAGCTCTTTTTGCCCCCAGGCATCTAAGCGCCCAAGAATCTGATTATGCCTTGGTAGAAACCACATTGAATAATTATTTAAACGGAGATACTCAAAAAGACTATGAAACCCTAGAAAAAGCGTTTCATCCGCAAGCGGACATGAAATACGTTTCTTCAAAATCGGGCTACCAAGTATACAATGCCTTGGAAGTATTCGCCGCTGAAAAGGGTAGGGCGCCTGAAAAAAATAGAAGCAACCATATTGCTTACATCAGCATTACGGGAAAAGCAGCCCATGCAAAACTTGAAATCACCTATCCCGAAAACACAGTGGTGGACTACGTGAACCTGCTCAAAATCGAAGGACAATGGAAAATCGTCAACAAGATTTTTTCACGTAAGCCGAAACAGTAACGCATCCTTATCCAACCCTTATGAAAACTCTACTTTTCGCAAGCCTTTGTTTTGCGAGCCTATTCCTTAATGCCCAAAAAAAATTGGAGATTCAGTTTTTGGAGCAATCCATTTCCGTAGATGGGAAACTGGATGAAACCGTTTGGGCATCTTTGCCAGGCTATTCCAACTTCTACAACTATCTCCCAACCGATAAAGGATTGGCCCAAAACCAAACCGAATTCAAATTGTTTCATAACGGAGAGTTTCTCTTTGTATCAGCTGTCTATCAAGATACTACCAGTACCGTTCAGTTGAGTTCTTTAAAGCGGGATGATATAGGCAATACCGTGGCGGAAAGCGAAACGTTTGTTTTTATCATGGACACGCAGCTTCAGCAACAAAGTGCCTACTATTTTGCTGTGAACATGGGCGGGGCGCAGGTAGATGGTTTGGTGGAACGCATTAACGATGGGTTCAGCCTTAGCTCCAATTGGAACACGGTTTGGAAGGCCGCAACTTCAGTGGATGGAACCCTTAAGCAATATGAGTTAGCAATTCCACTCAAGAATCTAAGCTTTAACCAAAACAATAATGCAATTGCCTTGCAGGTCTATGTTCGGGATATCAAAAACAACTCCTGGACGATTTTCACGGACTTGAGTCGAAACTATCGGCTTTTTGATTTGCGTTTTGCACAGGCTTTTGCCATTGACAACTTACCCAAAACCACTGCTGCGCGCTTTGCGGTTACTCCTTCCATCACGGTAAACCATCAAGAAGACGTTGTTGAGAATGCTCGGGAAACTACTTTTATCCCCAGTTTGGATGTGCAATATAACCTGAGTTCTTCCTTAAAACTGGACGCCACGGTGAATCCAGACTTTTCTCAAATTGATGTGGACCAACAAGTGACCAACTTGACCCGTTTCTCGATTTTCTTTCCAGAACAACGCAACTTTTTTCTCGAAAACGCCGATTTGTTCTCCAATTTAGGCCAAGCGGATGTCAATCCATTTTACTCCCGACGAATAGGTGCGACAAGCGATATGCAGTTTGGTTTGAAACTATCTGGTAATGTGACCCCAAAAACAAGAATTGGATTGCTCAATGCCCAAACGGAAGCTGACGAAGACAATGCAGCACAGAACTACGGGGTTTTGGTGGGTGAACAACAGCTTTCGAAGCGTTTTGTGGCTACAGGATTCTTGGTGAATCGACAAGCAACGGATGGTTTTGCCTTTCAAAATGATTATAATCGGGTAACCGGTTTAAATTTGAATTATAAGTCCTTGAATCGCAAATGGACCGGGGTCGCCAATGTGGCCAGTAGTTTTACTTCAGGGGAATCCGGAGAAAACCTCTTTTTCAATACAGGACTTTTTTATAACGTTCGGGGTACTTCCTTGGGGGCTTCGGTTCGTCAAGTGCAGCGCGACTATTTAGCTGAAGTAGGATTTACTCCTCGGTTGTTCAACTTTGACGCCGAGGCAGAT
>JBCBCH010000130.1:1915-7069 GCA_038530835.1 Bacteroidota bacterium
AGATGTGACTGTTCGAGAAGGATATACGCAAACCAGTTTTGAAGGAATCCTGACGAAGTTTCCAGAAAATGGAAAAAACATCAACGCCTATCGTTACTTTTTTGGTACCAATGACACGTTTTGGGATGAGCAGGGGAAACTACAACAATCCTCTTCCTTCTATAATACCGCTTTGATATTCAACTCTTTTTCGGCGGTGTATATGAACCTGTACCACGACTATGTCAACTTGAAATATTCATTTGACCCCTTGAACAACGAGAACCCATTACAACCAGACGAGTATAGTTACTTTAGGGCTAGGTTTGGCTACAATTCCGAGAGGAATACCCAACTGGTATACAATACTTTTGCACAATATGGCCAATTTTATGACGGATGGAACACTACTTTTGGAGCGACGGTAAACTATCGCTTGTTACCTTATGCCAATCTTTTAATGAGTTATCAATTGGATGATTTGGATTTAGGGGAATTGGGGAAAAGAACTTTTCATTTGGCGCGCTTTACCGGAGAGGTGTTTTTCAACAATCGTTTGAACTGGACCACCTTTGTACAATACAGTTCTCAGAACGAAAATTTGAATATCAACAGTCGCCTGCAATGGGAGTACAAGCCACTATCTTTTGTATACATAGTGGTTACGGATAACTACAACGAGCAGTTGGCCCGAACCAATTGGGGGGTTGCGGTTAAGGTGAACCATCGTTTGGATTTTTAAAGGAATTTAATCGTCTGTGGCAATCAATTGGCCATTTCTTTCAGCGTATTGAATGCCCCATTCCGTAATTTTTTGAATCACGGGGATAAAGGTTTCACCAAAATCAGAAAGGGAATATTCCACTCGGTTAGGGGGTTTTGTTCCAAAAACTTGTCGTTTGATAAGTTGGTCTTCCTGTAAGGCTTTGAGTTGAATGCTCAACATCTTTTCGGTAATATCGGGCATCAATCGTTTCAGTTCTGAGAAGCGCTTTGGGCCCTTACGCAAATACCAAAGGATGATACTTTTCCATTTCCCACCTATAAAATGAAGGGTAACGTTGGTGCCACAATGGAATAGCTCACCATCAATAGTATATGCCATTGGCTTTCCGTCTACAATCATAACTTCGATTTTAACCTGTCAAGCATGACAGTTATTGTTTGGTAAAGATATTCAAAATACATTTATACTGTAAAAAGTATAGTTTAAATCAAAAAACGAATCATCATGGGTTTTGCAGACGTGGTCGGATATTTTGCGTTAGTACTGAATCTCTATTCCATGTCTGCCAAGACCGAATATCGTTTGCGTGTGATTTCTTTAATAGCCAACCTTATCTATGTTGGCTATGGATTGTTGCTCGATGCCCTTCCCATTATTATGGGATGTTCCGTGGCGGTGCTATTGCATGCGTATCGATTGTACAAAAACAAAACCAATACCTATGGAACAAATACGCTTGGCGACACCAGAGGATGCTGAACATATCGCCCAATTGGGTAAAACGACCTTCAAAGAAGCCTTCGGTACGTTTTTCGATGACTCAGAGAATCTGAAAACCTATTTGGAGACCACTTTCAATCTGAACAAAATTGAACAAAGTCTCCTTAAGGAAAACAATGTGTATTGGGTTGCACTGGTAGACCAAAAACCGGTCGGGTATGCCAAACTGAAACTAAAATCACCCTCTCCATTTCTTGAGACGGATATGGTGTCGCAGTTGCAAAAAATATATGTGCTTCAGGATTTTTTGTCCATGAAAATTGGAAAACGGCTTCAAGATGCGTTGATAGCTCGTGCGCAACAAACTCAAAACGAACACTTATGGCTTTCCGTTTGGAATGGCAATAAGAGGGCGATTCGGTTTTATGAGAAGAATGATTTTAAAATCATAGGAAACCATCAATTCACCATAGGGGAACAGACCTTTGATTTTACCGCAATGTCCAAGTTGATTGCCTGAATAGGGTTTAAACCTGTTGTGAGGACATTAATTTTTTTAATAAAAAGGAAAGATGTTGTTGTTCCAAAAAGCTTAAGGGACTTATTGCGGTTTGAGCTTCTTTAAAACGAATCTCAATGGCTTTGTCAATGATATCAATTCCTTTTGGAGTCAAAACAGCCCTTTTGACACGTTTGTCTTTTTCATCCACCGCCCGATAAATGAACTCCAATTTGGTCAAACGGTCCAGCAAAGCGGTCATGGCTCCTGAGGTAATCAAAACAGACTGCATGAGTTCGGTAGGGGTAAGGGCGTATGGAGCCCCTGACCTTCGCAGAGTTGCAAGCACATCAAGGTCGGAATAACAAATGCCGATGTCGCAAAGTGAAGCGCTGGCACTTTTTTCCAAGTTTTTGCCGAGGCTTAAGATACGTCCAACAATGCCCATTGCGGAAGCATCAAGCTCCGGTCGTTCGGTTTCCCAATCTGAGATTAGGGTATCAATAATGTCTTTTTCCATAGCGGATATGCATGTAAAACGAAATTAATAAAAAATATCTTGATGTTAAGATAAATTTGATTAAGTTTGTAAAGTATCTTAATATAAAGATAAAATCAAAAAACAACATCATCATGAAAAAACAAACAGTATTATCGGTAGTAAGCGTATGTGGCCTTATTATTTGGTTTGCCTCTTGCGAACCCAAAGCGCCAACCCAAAACTCCGTTGTTGAAACTCAAACCGAAACGGAACCGTTCAATTATGAACCTACCGTGCTTCCAAAAGACACCACAAAACTTTGGATGGGTGAGGGGAACATTGAAAGTGATACCGTCTTCATTGTAGGTGAGGGTGGGCCGCACAACCAACTCTATTTTGAGTTCAGCGGAAAAACGATTTGGTCAACCATCCCAAACTTTTTCAACTATTATCGCGTGCACATCTTTCAATCCACAATGTTAAACAAGGATATTTATCATTGGCGGGAAGAGTTCAATGAAGAAATGGCCATCCTCGAGGCCGACAACTCTACCGAAATCCTACATCGCGCCATAGATTATTGGAAACGGAGAGGCAAAACCGTCATTGTAGCAGGAACTTCGTTTACGGCTATATTAATCCCTCATTATTTAACCACAAGAGGAAATCATGCGGATAAGTACTTGATGAGTGCAGGACGTTTTGACGTACCCGTCGAACGGTGGAAGCATTACTTTCGTGGGGTAAATTCGAGGTATCAACAAGATGGTAAGACATTGGCTTTTCAAGACACCACTCGCGGACCCAATCCGTTTCGAGGCCCATATTATTTTAAGGTTACTAAAGTGAAGCAAATGATTAAAGGCGTTTTGGGTAGGTATCGTTACACGGAAGAACTTCAAGACATGGACCTTTCCAATCTTATCGTTGCGTATGCTACTGATGACACTAAAATGGGAGCCTTGAGTCCTTCAGAGTTGGAATGGTTAAAAATGAAAGACGTACCGGTATACGCTACGGAGGGAGGTCATCCCGGTCCTGACAGAAAGCTCGTCGAACTCATTAAAGATGGCACTAAAAACTTTAAGTACTTAATAAGGATATGAAAATTTTGATTGTTGGCGGAAACGGAACTATTGGTAAAAAGGTTTCCGCTTATTTTAAGGAATCAGATGAAGTAGTTATTGCTGGTAGGACGCAGGGAGATGTTCTGGTCGACATAGCCGATAGCCAAGGAATAGCCAAAATGTTTACGCAAATTGGTCCGGTTGACGCTATCGTTTGCATTGCTGGAGAGGCCAAATGGGATGCATTTCAAAACTTGTCTGAGGAAGACTACTATGTTGGGGTTCGCAGCAAGTTGATGGGACAAGTGAATCTTGTTCGTTTGGGGCTGGAATACCTTAACAAAGGCGGTTCCATTACCTTGTCTACTGGTATTTTGGCAGATGACCCTGTGGTGCTCACTGCGAGTGCTGCCATGGTTAATGGTGGCATCCACAGCTTTGTCAAAGCCGTCGCTTTAGAACTTGACAACGAACACCGTATCAATGTGGTTTCTTCAGGAATGGTTGAGGATGCCTATGAACGTTACAAAGATTTTTTCCCAGGGCATAACCCTATCCCAATGCGTAAAGTCATAAATGGTTATATACGCAGTGTAAACGGAAAAGGAAACGGAGAAATCATCAGAATCTACAACTAAAGTTCTGGGACAAAAAACACCATTTTAGTTGAATTTGTAGGAAAAAACGGTGTAGTATGTAGCTCGGTTGCGGGAAAACGTGCATCTTGTAGAAAAGGTGTCGTAAAAAAAGCGAAAATGATGAATCCGGCGTTTGACACAACGCAGCCGTTGACCCCGTAACCGGAAAACCAATTTAATGGATTCATTCACACTCCGGGTTAGCTATCGGGGGAGGCTGCTTTTTTTATTGTAGCTCTTTCTCCAAAATAAAATTCAAGGCCCGGAGTCTCTGTTCAATACTCCATTTTTTGGCGACAGAGAAAAAAGAGATTTCTTTCTTCTGCTCTTCCAACACCTTACGATACTCCAGAACATGTTTTTTGTTGTACATGTCATTGTAAAAGAGCAGCGCTCTAATTTGATTGACCAACTCTTGGTCCGTACTAAATTGAAATGGTTTGTTTGTGGTTTGGGTTAGGGTTGTATCTGCCATGATAATTGCGGATTGTGTTCAATCCATGGACTCCTCAGAAAAAAAGTAGATGATTACGCATCCGACTAAAAAACAAATTCCGAAAAAAGCTAAAAAGGAGATGTAGGCGAGCATAAGTAGGTTAAGTGTTTGTTTGTTGATAAGGGTCAGCGTTTTCTTGATTTGGGGACAAGAATCCGCATAGTATGATATGTTGATTTAGAATAAAATGTATCCTGTTACAGCGCTGGTCAAGGCAATTACCATGCATGCCGTGATAAAAGCGTGGTTCCAGAACATTGTATCCATTATTTTTTTGTCAAGTGCTTCTGCTTTCAAAATTTGCTTCTCGGTATTCATAACATCCTGTGTTTGATAGTAAAACAATCTTTCCTTTTGAATTCCTGAAGCTTGGGGTCTCATTGGCTTTTTTTTAGGTAAATGGCTAAAAAACATCGACGAAAAGCATTTTTGTTTGGTAGGGTTGCGGACCTTGAAACATTTTTCACAAAAAAATTTGACATGTTTTCATTATTCGTAATAACTTAAGGGTATTCTAAACTGATATGGCAAGTACACCACAAGGATT
>JBCBCH010000131.1:0-7003 GCA_038530835.1 Bacteroidota bacterium
AAAGACTATACTTAGCATCCATCCACCAGCCCGCCCAAAGAATTTGGGCACACATTTGTACGAAAAGGGTCAAGAGCAAGACCCTGTACGAAACAAAACCCCATACATCCCGCTCCCCGAGGGTCAAAAAATCTTCGATGCCAAGGATTGGAACCCAATCCTTTACCCCAACGAACCGCTCCGTAACAATGTCATGGAAATAGGGGAACGTCGAAACAAAGGCGATGGCCAGCCAGGACAGCACCACTTTGGGCGAAATGATTTTCTCGGGGGAACTGCCCAAAGTGGTGCGGACGGCCAGTAATTTTTTTCTTTTTGTATGTTCGCCCCAATAATAAAGCCCGAAGAGCACAATGCCAATACCTAGAGTCCACCAAAGCTTCCATGACGGGTCGTTGAGCCAAGTCAAACGTTTTGCGGAGAGAATCAGGAAGATATGATAGCCTGCACTGGCCGTGCATAAAAGAAGGGCATATCTGTACGCTTCATCCTTGGCAACCGAAAACCAACCGATGCTGGCCACCATGATGTAGAGTTCTATAAGGAGATAGTACAGAAATACCCTAAACTTTGAGTAGCCCAAGATTTTGCTGTTTTCGTCCAATAGGGATTCCTGTATCCCAGGGGGAAGCAACCACTTGGAAAGCGACCCATTTTCTTCGGTGATCAGTTCATTGAAAAAAGGAAGCGATGACATCCCTACCAGGATTGCCATCGCCAACAAAAATCCACGTGTCCTTTTAGTAGATTCAGGTGTCGCCTTCCTCGATTTCGGATTTCTTAACGGATAAAACTTCAAGTTCTGTCTCTGTGACATCTTCCTTTTCGCATGAAATGTTTGTCGATACCGCCAAGATGAAAACGGCGGCGAACAATAATCGCTTAATTATCATAATTAAAAGATTTGGGATTAATATCAAACCTTAACTATGATAAAGGCTCTAAAATTGTTTTTTGGGGGCAACTTTCGACCAAATACGCAATATGTGACCGACATCCAATATATAATTTTCCTACATTTTTATATTACAGGAAAACCTTATTTTTTTTAAGGTTTTTAATTGCCTTCACTGTCTTTTTCTCCTTCTGGCATAAAGATTTCAAATCCGCACACCCTGTACTGCAACGGATTCCTCCCTCATTTTGATTTGCCGATTGTCCTGCTACCTTCAATTTGGCCATAAAGTTTTTCACCTTGTGGGGTCTTGGAATTTGGACCGATGAAAGGGGCCTGCGAACCCGAGAAATTTGGATTTCGTGACAACGTCCTATATTTACTGATATTCCCCAACCCTAAAAAAATGCTTTGGAAATGATACATGCAATACAGGAAGGAATACCGCGACATACAATTTAGGGTCTTTTATGACATCAATCCAGGCATGCCGAACAAGCTGGCTTTTGCTGCGCATCCGTATGAGAAGTTGTTGGAGATGGATAAGGAGATGACGATGGAACCCTCCTATTTTCTGGTCAAAGGGATAATTACCGAAGAACAGCGGTTACAATTGACATTTACGGAATTTAGGTTTGAAATGGACCAGGATTTACATAGTCGTTTGGGACTTCTCTACGAAAGAATCCACTCGATTTATGAAAAAGTGGTGCTCAAAAGGGGGGCGTAGGCCATTTAATTGATTCTTGCTTGAATTGTTTTAAGCGTTTCAAGCGGTTTTCGCAGCAACGGAATTCAAAAGACTCCATACTCCTATCATGATGTTCAATGGCATGGGCAACGGAAACAGTTTCATTCCCAACAACAAGATTATCAATATCGTATTCAGTGGTTACTGCCTCACGGCCAATCAGCCTTTTTTTTAGTACAACTAAGAAAACACTGGAAAAGGGGGCTTTTGCATCACTACATTCTATTTTCAAGACTTTGCTATTGATGGTTCTATTACCAAGGCCCTGCGGAAGTCAGAAAACCTTTCCGGTTTTCCGACACCCTTAGAGCCGCGCGAAAGCACAAGCGGCGAAAGGCCGCTTCACCTTTCTTCTCCCTTCCCACAAATATATTTTACAGGAGCATGGTCGTAAAAAAGTGGTATTACATCCCCATGCCATAACTTTTCATGGGAAAAATGTTAATTTGATGAAATGATACTCATCCTAAAGTATATCATGCTTGCGTGTTTCGCCTATTTTGTTATCAGGATAGCAGTACCCTATTTAGTACGTTTCATGCGGTTTATGTTCAATGAATCGTTCAAATGGGACAAATATGTAGAAAAGCCAAGATTGGTGTTCTATGCTATAGGCCTTTTTACCATGAAATTGGGCTATGATGCCATTCTGGAACCCTTGGAAAGTATTGCTGTTTTTTCCTATAGTGTTGGCGGATTTCTTTTTTTGAGCGGAATGCTTATGACCCAACTGACGTGGAGTAAATGGTTTGAGAGAATCTTTATTCCCAAAATAAAGGAGAAACTAAAGTCCTCCAGAAATTTCAATATTTCAATCAGCGAATCCCAATTGGGGAAACTCTACGATAATTTGGTCCGCTATGATATGATTATCATCGATAAAACTTCGAAATATGGTTTTATCCAATGCTTTTTAAAGGATTGGGACGAACATGATGCGAAAATCCATCTGAAATTAAAAAACCCTGCTTGTAAGGAGTTTTATGAACTCCTGAAAATGAGCTTTCCCAAGAATGACTTACAGCTTATTGATTTCATCAAAAATTCGGATGTGTTAAGGCGTGAGGACGGGCGAAAATATAATTACGATACCGTTAGAAACGCCCTGACTAGAAACAGGGTTTCTAAAAGAAGTGAGGAATTGGAAGCCATATTTGCCTCATTTTCTTAAAACTTGCTTGCATTCTCCTCTATTTTGCTTGCACCACATGCGATGCAAGCCTTTCCTATAGTTTCCTATGCTAGTTTGCTGAAAGAATTCGATTAAAAAGTACAAAAGCTTTTGTCCATTGTTTCACACAAAAATTTAGAAAAATGGATTATTTAAAACTAGAGGAACGTCTTGAACGTATAGAACGATTATTGTCAAGCAACAAGGAAGTTTTGACATTTGAAGAGGCCTGTGAATACATGGGCGTATCACGAAGTTTTCTTTACAAACTTACTTCAACAAGACAGATACCACACTCAAAACCCAATGGTAAAATGATATTCTTCGAAAAAAAGAAGCTTAATCTTTGGCTATTACGGAACAACAGAAAATCAAAAGCTGAATTGGAAGCGGAGGCACTTAAATATGCACTTATAAATAAGATGAATTGATGATGGGTAGGGAGAGGAGCAGGCGAGCGAAATCAGCATGAAAATGATAATTGAGTGAGAATTCAAGATGTGTCATTGTCATGACAAATCTTGCTTTTGCTCCCCTTGGTCGCAAAAGAGGAAAAGGAATATGAAACGGGAATTCGTCCAGTTCAGGTGCTCAATATTTGAGAAGAAACTGCTTAAGGTCAAGGCCAAAAAATCTGGTCTTTCCGTCAGTGAGTATTGTCGCCGTGCAGCATTTGATGATAGGATTATTGAACGTTTATCGGAAGAACAAATAGAAGCCTATAAGTTATTGGTACAGTACCAAAACAATTTCAAACGTATTGGGAACATGTTCCGGAAACGAAATCCAAGATTGGCAGAAGAAGTCAACCAACTGGCAAAAGAAATCAGGGAGCACCTTTTAAGTTTTAAGGTATGATTGGAATGGGAAAATCCATATCGCACACATCAGCATCAATGGCCTACGGATTACGAGAGGAAAAGAAGCCCGAGATTGTTCATAGCCAATATCTCGCGGGAGATACTCCAAAGGAGATTACCCAAGAGTTCAGGACCATCCAACAACAGAATCATCAATGCAAAAAAAACACTTTGAGTTTCGTATTGAGTCCAACCATCAAAAATGGCAAGGAAATGAAGAACAAAGAACTTCAAGAAATCACCCAACGGTTTCTAAAACAAATGAAGTTACAGGAGAACCAGGCCATTGCCTTTGTGCACAGAAACCGGAAACACGTTCATATCCATTTATATGTGAACCGAATCAATTTTCAAGGGAAAGCTTATAAAGACAATTTTATAGGAAAACGGAGCCAACAAGCTGCGGAACGGGTGGCAAAGGAAATGGGCCTTACTACAGTACGGGAAGTCCAACAACAAAAACTGGACAAAGCCAAGGATATGCGAATGATTCTCAAAAGAATCCATGAAAAAGTAATAAAAGAGGTCAGGCCCAAGGACTTTGACCAATACATCAAAGCGATGGAAGCCTATCCCATAAAGGTCATCCCTTCCATCAACAAACAGAACCAATTGCAGGGTTTTCGATTTGAGTTTGCGGGGCAGAATTTAAAAGGTAGCGAGGTACACCGTTCCATGTCCATGAACAAGATAGCCGAACAGATTGGTTTCAACAGAAATGTGGTTGAGAAAGCCAAAACTGAGAATGCAATGAAACTGATGGGAAAATCGGTAAAGGTACCGCCAAACCTAGTGGTTAAGATGGCCACCAAAGCAGTTGTGAAAGGCATCAAAAGAACCATTGATAAAGGAATAGGAATCGAAATTGGAATGTAGGATTATGGCAAAACTGGATGAAATAGCGGAATTGTTGACCGAGGAAATCAGGTCTTTCGGAAATTGGGTAACGGACCTCAAGGTACTGCTAAAAAATATCAACGAATTTGGTTTCGAGCCGGACACCTCGGAAATGGAACGCCTATTGAACAATCACCAATCCAATTTGAATACCATTTCGGAAAAGCAAGAAAAGGCTTTGGATAAAGTCTTAAAAAACATTGACAAATCGAGATTGGTACCTAGATGGGAACTTGTATTTGTATATACGGTAATGATACTGAATGCGTTGGTATTCGGTTACTTCGGTTATCATTATATCCAATATGAAAGGCAAAAGGAAGCAGCCTATCAGAAGGGTAGGGAAGAAGGCCTTGTAAGGGCAAGACAATATTTTGAGGACCACCCCATTATTTTCAAGGATTACCAAAAGTGGGTCAAAAAACGGGACAGCATCACAAATGAAAAGTAGGATGCGCCCTATGGAATTTCTTTTATCCGCTTATCTTCCCGAACGCGGAAGAAATTCCACAGGATCCATGCGCACATAAGTTATGGTAAGATTGGGGTTTATAAATGTCTAGTATTCAACTATTTTATGTAATTTAGCATGCTAGGCTAATTTATGTACAACATATTAAGCTAATATTCATACAACACGTTAGGCTAATTTACATATCACATGCAAGGCTAATTTTCGTACCAAGCTCTAATTAAGATAAAAGAAACATAGTATGGCTACTCCAGGAGAAAAACTTGCTGAATCATTGCAAATCCTTCGAGCTTTGCAGGACGAACACGGTTCTGTTGCAATAAACACATCAGAGATTAATAGAATTCACAGGGAACGCCTGATGAAGAATGGATTTCTAAAGGAAGTGGCTAAAGGCTGGTACATCGTTTCCAATCCTCAAGAAAAAGTAGGCGACACTACATCTTGGTATACTTCTTACTGGCAGTTTTGTTCAAGATACTTAAATGATAAATATGGAGGAGCGTATTGTATTTCTCCTGAACAATCCTTATTAATAATTACAGGTAATTATACCATTCCGAATCAATTAATTGTTAGAGCTCCGAATGCACCAAATAAAAGTATTCCACTTTTATACAACACGTCGATTTTAGAAATCAAATCTCCTTTGCCGAACAAAGCTGATGTCATAGAGGAAAAAGGAATCAATATGTTGACCCTACCCTCAGCATTGATACATTGCTCTCCAACAATGTTCGAGAAAAATCCTATTGAAATGAGAACGACCTTAGTCCAGATAACTGACGCATCGGAAATTTTACAACAGCTATTGGATGGCTCACATACCGTAATAGCGGGACGATTGGCAGGAGCATTCAGAAATCTTGGTCAAGATCGCATCGCGGATGATATTGTCAAGACCATGAGAACGGCTGATTTTGATGTACGCGAAAACGACCCATTTCAAAATCAACTGGCTACCGAACTATCTTTTAGGGAAAAATCACCTTATGCCAATAGAATTAGACTGATGTGGCAAAATTTTAGGGAAATGATTATAAAACACTTTCCAGAAAGCCCTGGAATTCCAGAAGATAAGAAAGGATACCTCAAAGCAGTCGATGAAATCTACACAACGGATGCCTATCATTCACTTTCCATTGAGCGTTATGTAGTTTCAGTAGATTTAATTGAAAAGGTTAGAAGCGGGGCATGGGATTTAGCCGAAAATGCGGAAGATAAAAAACATAGGGATGCCATGGCTGCACGCGGGTACTGGCAGGCTTCACAAGCAGTCAAGGGTTCTATCGAAAAAATCCTTGATGGTGCCAATCCAGGAAAAGTGGCCGACCGAGACCATTCGGATTGGTACCGGGAATTATTTGCTCCAAGTGTGGCAGCTGGAATTTTAAAACCTTCGGACTTGGCCGGGTATAGAACCAATCAAGTCTATATTGCCCAATCGATGTATGTTCCTTTGAACAAGGACGCCGTTCGTGATGCCATGCCTGTACTTTTTGAGTTGTTAGAAAAAGAGGAACATGCAGGGGTACGAGCAGTATTGGGTCATTTTATTTTTGTCTATATCCACCCTTATATGGATGGCAACGGTAGAATGGGGCGATTTCTAATGAACGTTATGTTGGCATCTGGTGGATACCCATGGACGGTTATTCCCGTAGAGGAAAGGGATAATTATATGCAAGCATTGGAGAAAGCAAGCGTTGACAATGACATAGAACCATTGGCCAAGTTTATTTCCAATTTGGTCCATCAGAGTTTAAAAGGTTCTCCAGTGGCCAGTCTATAGTTTTAGACCACAATTTTACTATTGTAAAATTTGTCTTATGTGATAGATTTTACCCTGGCTTTGGTAAAACAGTTTTTGAAAACCACATTCCATAAAATTGTAACATAGTAAGGGTAATTATACTGTTTTTTTGTAACAAAGTCAGGGTAAAATCTATCACATAAG
>JBCBCH010000132.1:0-6965 GCA_038530835.1 Bacteroidota bacterium
GGGTTGGGAATTCTTTTCCCTTTACGGATGCAACCCCTAATTTTCTTACAGCTGGTTTATAAAGCCATTTGGGCTATCTGTGTGTATTTGCCCATGGAGGCCACTAACATGGTTACCCCACAAGCAGCTTCCTTTTACAATATCTGTTTAGCAGCAGTTGTTTTGGACGTTTTGGTCATTCCTTGGTACCATGTTTTCAAAACATACCGCCCCAAGCTTCTGAAAAGGGAATAGTTCTTTTCAAAATTCAACATTCATCATCAATCAAAATCATTTGTCATGCAAAACATTGCACAAAGCCTTTCATCGCCAAATCAGAAAACCGGACTTCCCAAAAAGTTCATGAACCTTTCCGCAAAAGCGTGGTTTTTGACCACCGTTGTTGGGCAATGGCTTTTCGCGTTTTACGTCTCTGCTTTTTATGGTGGTTCCGCCATGAGTGGTGACTTTATGAAATGGAATCGGGTATTGCCCCATGGCTACAGCGAAGGGGAAACTATGGGGAACCTCGCAGTGGCGTTGCATCTGCTTTTTGCGGTCATTGTGTTGTTGGGTGGCCCATTGCAGTTCAGCGCCAAACTGCGGGCGAAATTCCCAAAATTTCACCACATCAATGGGAGGATTTATATTTTTTCCGGGATTCTAATAAGCCTCAGTGGGGTGTATATGGTAGTCTCCAAGGGAACTGTTTCAGGTTGGTTGGGGGATGTAAGCATCTCTATCAACGCATTTTTGGTCGTACTATGTGCCTTTTTTACCATACGACAAGCGAGGCAAAAACAATTTGTATCTCATCAGCGTTGGGCCATGCGACTATTCTTGGTCATGTCCGGTGTTTGGTTTTTCAGAATTGGCCTCATGTTCTGGTTGCTCGTGAATGGCGGACCCGTAGGCTTTGTCCCGGTAACTTTTCGTGGACCATTTTTGGTTTTTCTAGGCTTCGGTCAGTATATTTTGCCCTTGCTTTTCGCGGAAATCTTTTTCTGGGCAACCCAACGAAAAAAAGCCAACACCTGCTACGCAGTGAGTGGGGTATTGGCGATTCTTACAGTTTTTACAGCGATTGGCACCTTCGCAGCGACATTGATGATGTGGCTTCCGCGGATATAAAATATGAACCCTATTTGCTGTTGTAGATTTTACGTCTGGAATAGAGATTGTAAATATCATCATCCTTAAGGCTATCGATAAACAAGATGCTTTCGCCAGTACTTTTCATTTCCGGACCCAAATTCTTGTTTACGTTCGGGAACTTGCTAAAGGAGAACACCGGTTGCTTGATGGCATAACCGTCTAAATGCGGATTGAATTCAAAATCCTTGATTTTTTTCTCACCAAGCATCACTTTGGTAGCAAAGTTCACGTACGGTTCGCCGTAAGCTTTTGCAATAAACGGTACAGTACGAGAGGCTCTTGGATTGGCCTCAATAATATAAACGGTGTCGTCTTTTACGGCAAACTGGATATTGATGAGTCCTACCGTATTTAAGGCCAACGCAATTTTTTTGGTGTGGTCTTTGATTTGCTGCATCACGAATTCCCCCAAATTAAATGGCGGTAAGGTCGCATTCGAATCCCCTGAGTGGATACCACAAGGTTCAATATGCTCCATAATTCCTATGATGCGTACTTCCTCGCCATCGCAAATGGCATCCGCTTCAGCTTCAATGGCACCATCCAAATAGTGATCCAGAAGCAGTTTATTATTTGGAATACTTCGAAGCAAGGCGACCACATGGGCCTCCAAATCCTCTTTGTTAATGACGATTTTCATCCCCTGCCCCCCTAGCACGTATGAAGGCCGAACCAAAAGTGGGAAGTTCAACTCTTCTGCCAATTGTAGTGCATCATCCGCGGTTTCGGCAACACCGAACCTTGGGTACGGGATGTCGTTCTCTTTTAATAAGGTGGAAAAACTACCACGGTCTTCCGCCAAATCCAAGGATTTGAAGCTGGTTCCGATAATATTGATACCATACTTGTCCAGTTTTTCAGCAAGTTTTAAGGCCGTTTGTCCTCCTAGCTGCACAATTACCCCTTCTGGCTTTTCATGCAAGATGATATCATAAATGTGCTCCCAAAATACGGGTTCGAAATATAGTTTATCCGCCGTATCAAAATCCGTAGAAACCGTTTCGGGATTGCAGTTTATCATGATGGTTTCATAGCCACATTCTGCAGCGGCTAAGACCCCGTGTACACAACAGTAATCAAATTCAATACCTTGACCAATTCGGTTGGGCCCGGAACCAAGTACGACAATCTTTTTTCTATCGGTGACTTCACTATCATTGGCCACATAACGCGTTCCGTCCGGACGCTGGATTTCTTCTTCAAACGTGGAATAGTAATAGGGTGTAACCGCTTTGAATTCTGCGGCGCAGGTATCCACCAATTTGTACACGCGATTGATGCCAAGGTTGGTGCGTTTTTTATGCACCTCGCTTTCGTAGCAATCCAACATGTGGGCAATCTGTCGGTCAGCAAAGCCTTTTTGCTTGGCCTCCAATAACAATGCTTTTGGAAGGCTTTCAATCGTATATTTTGAGATTTCTTTTTCCAGGTAATGCAGTTCTTCATATTGCTTCAAGAACCACATGTCGATTTTGGTGATTTCGTGAATGGTTTTTAAGGGAATCCCCAACTGAATTGCGTCGTAAAGGACAAAAACACGGTCCCAACTCGCCACTTTCAGTTTTTGGATAATAGTGTCGTAATCTTTGTAACCTTTACCATCTGCACCGAGTCCATTACGCTTGATTTCAAGCGATTGCGTGGCTTTGTGCAACGCCTCTTGAAAGGAACGTCCAATGCCCATCACTTCACCTACCGATTTCATTTGAAGTCCCAAAGAGCGGTCAGAGCCTTCGAATTTGTCAAAGTTCCAACGTGGGATTTTTACAATAACGTAATCCAAGGTAGGTTCAAAAAGCGCCGAAGTAGATTTGGTAATTTGGTTGCCCAATTCATCCAAAGAATACCCAATGGCCAACTTGGCCGCAATCTTTGCGATTGGATATCCTGTCGCTTTGGAAGCCAAGGCAGAAGAACGTGAAACCCGAGGGTTGATTTCAATGGCGATGATATCTTCCGCTTCGTCCGGGCTTACCGCAAATTGCACGTTACAACCTCCTGCAAAATCCCCAATACTGCGCATCATATGTATGGCCATATCACGCATGCGTTGGAAAGTTCTATCCGATAAGGTCATGGCAGGTGCCACAGTAATGGAATCCCCAGTGTGGATTCCCATGGGGTCCATGTTTTCGATGGTACAGATGATGACTACATTGTCATTCTTATCACGAAGAAGCTCCAACTCATATTCCTTCCATCCCATCAATGCTTTGTCTATCATCACCTCGTGAATAGGTGAAATTTCCAAAGCACGGCTCAATAGTCCGTCAAAATCGTTCGGGTCATAAACGATGGAGGCCCCTGCTCCTCCCAAGGTGAACGAAGCACGAATCACTAGCGGGAAACCGAATTCTTGGGCTATCTCTTTTCCTTTCAGAAAGGAAGTCGCTGAAGCTTGCGGAGGCATTCCAATACCAATTTTCAACATCAGCTCCCTGAATTTCTCCCGGTCTTCGGTGATGTTGATGGCGTCGATATCCACCCCTATGATTTCCACATTAAAATCCTCCCAAATCCCTTTTTCATCTGCCTCGATACAAAGGTTCAAGGCCGTCTGTCCTCCCATGGTGGGCAACACTGCGTCAATGTTTGGGTGGTTTTTAAGAATTTCTATAATAGACCTTGTATTCAGGGGTTTTAGGTACACATGGTCGGCCATGGACGGGTCCGTCATGATGGTAGCAGGGTTGCTATTTATCAAGATGGTTTCGATTCCATCCTCACGCAAGGACCGTAGTGCTTGACTTCCTGAATAATCAAATTCACAGGCCTGACCAATGATAATTGGACCAGAACCGATAATCAAAATGGACTTAAGGTCTTTTCTTTTTGGCATTCTTTTACGTTCGTTTTATTCCGGCGTTAAAATTAGGTCAAAAAAAAGGTGCTAAACTTGAAAAGCAGCACCTTTTAATTTAAAAGTTATTGACAGCACATTATTTTTTGTGTCGTGGTTCAGATGAAACGGTTAATTTCTTTCTTCCTTTCGCTCTTCTGCGCGCAAGCACTTTTCTACCATTAGCCGAAGCCATGCGCTCTCTAAATCCGTGCTTGTTTCTTCTCTTTCGCTTCGACGGTTGATATGTTCTTTTCATCGTAAAGGAATATTAAGATTTTGGAATTGGCTCCAAATTTTCTGGGCGCAAATATACGAAGAGTTTTTACTTCGGCAAATGGTTTGTAAAAAATGTTTATGTTAGATTTGCCCAAGCAAAGCATAGCGGAATGCATTCACCCTCGAATTTCAAAAAAAATATCTTTCTATTGCTGATTTTGATGTCGCCTTTTCTAATGGTAGGACAACAAAAAATCGGTTATAATCTAAAAGTAAACGACAGCTTCAAGATTCTGCAAAAAGCGGAACAACTCATTACCCAAGAGTTGGAAGGCAGCAAACACGAAATCACCAATGACCTCGAAGCGGTTTTCACGTTTACTGTAATGGGAAAAACAGCGGATGCCTTTGACATCAAACTGGTGTTCAAGGATTTTGGGATGAAAAGCACCTCCAACCTTCAAGGTACCCTTGTAAACGTAAAGGCCTCCGAACCCGTTGAAGGAGATATGATGTCACAGATGTTCAAAGGGTTGATTGATTATGAGTTGAACTTGACTTTATTGGCAAACGGCAAAATTGAAAGTGTTGACGGTGGCGGTGCCATGATTGACAATATGATTCAATCGGCGGGTGTGGAAGATGATTTCACCAAAAACCTAATGCGCAAATCTTTGGAAAAAGAATTTAGTTCAGGCGGATTAGCGAAGAGTTTTGAACAGATGACTTTCTTTTACCCAGACGTAGCTGTAGAAAAGGGTTCCAAATGGGAGAATACGTTCTCTGGAAAACTTAAGGCAGAAAATACATGGCAGTTGGATGAGGTAACTTCGGACGCCATAACCATTACCGGGAAAGGGACCATAACCGTGGATACTAACGAGAGTGGTACTACCATGGCTTTGGCGGGCAATCACGATTATACCATCGTAGCGAATACGGAAAATGGTTTTATAACAACAATAGAAACCACAAGTTTTGCGTCTGGACATTCCAAAATGACGCAGTTGGGCGATGTGGAAATTCCAACCTCCATCAAATCAACCGTTACCTACGAATTAATACAGTAATACATGTTTAACAAGAATATCAAATTGGTTTTGGCAGCCTTGATCATAGGCTATGCGGTTTACCAATTTATTGAGGGGTATATTGGCAATGGAATCGCTTTGATTTTCCTATCCCTTATTTTCATCTTTTTATATTTCCGTAATGAGATTATTCTCCTCGCTTTTTTGCGCATGCGCAAACAAGACATGGAGGGTACCCAAAAGTGGTTGGAGAAAATCAAAAACCCGGAAGCTTCCTTGATAAAAAAACAGCAAGGTTACTATAACTACCTTCACGGTATTATTTATTCCCAAAAGAACTTGACCCAAGCGGAAAAGTACTTCAAAAAAGCCCTGAATTTAGGTTTGACCATGGATTATGATGTGGCCATGGCTAAATTAAGCCTAGCAGGCATCTCCATGCAAAAGCGTAGAAAACGCGAAGCCACCAAGTTGTTGCAAGAAGCCAAAAAGTTGGACAAAAACAACATGCTGACAGAGCAAATCAGGATGATGCAGCAGCAGATGAAGAAAATCTAACGGTTGTAAATTTCGAAGGACAGGTACCAAACCAGCCATGCTGGCTTTTGTGATATGGCTATTGGAATTTGACATTTCGAATTTCATTACTTGGTTAGGGGTAAAAAAACCGACTCCCGTGTAATACCATAGCCTACTTACATCCCTACGTCTATCAATTCAAATGCCACCTTGGTGAATTGCCCTCCAAGTGTTTGGTCTTTAAAAGCGATTTTTACTTTTTATTGGAACAATTGACAAATAAATCAACTAATGTTTATCAATGACTGTAAACCGATGAAAAGTATATTCTCAATTGGGCTTTGGTTTTGTGGTATCCTTTCTATCCACGGGCAAAACCTGATTTCCAAACCAAGCTATTTTAAAACCGAGCTGGACAGTATCGTAGAACAGCACATAGTAATCCGTTTGGATTCACTCTTTCAAGATATGTCGGATTTTAAATTGAGTACTCAATATTTAAATCAAGAAGAAAGCGAGTTGACCGCTGCTGTCCTAAAACGCTACTTTATCTCGCCAATTCGAAGAAAAAGGACTTTTTTCAAGGACTACACTTTCAAGATTATCAATCTCTATCCAATAAATTCAACTGATTTCTTTCTGACAGTTGCCGTTGCAAAAAAGGAGACTTCTGAGGTGCATCATATAATAGACCTTCTAGCGACGCCATTAAGAGGAAAAATCGTGTTTTCCTCCCCTATTAAATACCATACGCGATTTTGGAAAAATCACAAAGTAGGGAATATCAACTACCATTTTCGAGATACCATAAAGCTATCAAACGCAAAGGAGTTTGACCGAAAGAATACCCTGATATCGCAAAAGCTGGGGTTATCTCCTGATAGTTTCGACTTTTACATGTGTTACAATGAACAAGAAGTTCTAAATGTCCTTGGCATTCGGTTTCTTTCCGATAGAAGCGGTTTAACTCGAAATGGTTTTGGAGTATATACAAAAACCATATGTGCTATCGAGAACCACGAAGATTTCTCTCATGATGTTTTTCACTATTATTCTGGAAAAGTAAATCAACCACAAGATAGAAACTGGATTACCGAAGAAGGTGTAGCGTATCTTTTGGGGAAATGCATACTACACGGACCCAAATGGGGATATGATTTCACTAGCCCGGCTGGTATCCGAACTAAATTCTTATCTAGTTTCCAATCCTAAAACAGACCTTT
>JBCBCH010000133.1:0-6886 GCA_038530835.1 Bacteroidota bacterium
CGAATTATCGCTCAGCTTATTGTGGTGGCTACTCTGGTAATCGTAGTAGACCAAGTTCTAAAAGCGTTTGCCTATGAATTGAGCAAAACACTTTCGGTTTTTGTTGGCTTGATTATTACAAACTGTATCATCATGGGACGTTTTGAAGCCTTCGCCCTAGGAAACGGGGTTTGGCGTTCGTTCTTGGATGGTATTGGAAATGCTTTGGGCTATGGGGTAATTCTTATAATAATAGGTTTCTTCAGGGAGCTTTTAGGTTCAGGAACCTTGTTCGGTATTCCGGTTCTGGGAGACCCTATTGCCAAAACAGGTTTGTATTCCATTGGATACGAAAACAATGGTTTCATGATTATTCCTCCAGCAGCGCTTATTGTGGTAGGAATTATCATTTGGGTACAGCGTTCTAGAAATAGAGCCTTAATTGAAGAAGCGTAAATAGAAAGATTATGTTAGAGCATTTAGAATTATTTTTCAAGTCCATTTTTATCGATAACATGGTATTTGCCGTGTTCTTGGGCATGTGTTCGTATTTGGCCGTATCCAAAAAAGTATCTACTGCAGTAGGTTTGGGTGCAGCGGTAATCTTCGTTTTGGCGGTTACTGTGCCGTTGAACTGGTTGTTGGACCAATACCTTCTTAAAGAAGGGGCTTTGGTGTGGCTAGGCCCCGAATATGCCGATTACAATTTGAGCTTCTTATCCTTTATCATGTTCATTGCTACTATTGCGACCATGGTACAGCTGGTTGAAATCGTAGTGGAGAAGTTTTCACCAGCGCTTTATAACTCCCTAGGTATCTTTTTACCGTTGATTGCAGTAAACTGTGCAATTCTTGGGGGTTCCCTTTTTATGCAGGCGCGTGAGATTCCAACCTTGGGGCTTGCCTTAAATTACGGTATTAGTTCCGGTATTGGATGGTTCTTGGCTATTTTGGCCATTGCTGCGATTCGTGAAAAAATAAGATACTCCAATGTTCCGCCACCTTTGCGAGGTCTTGGCATTACATTCATCATAACAGGCCTTATGGGAATTGGTTTCCAAAGCTTTGGAGGTATGCTCACAGGTGATAATGAGCCACCTGAAGTAGAACAACCTACAACCGCAGAACAAACCGAGGAAAAAGAATTGATTAAGAAAGAGATTGAAGAAGATGATAAGGCAGTCTCTTATAACGAAGTTGTAAAAGAATAAAGATGATATTAGCTACAAGTACCGGTGGTACCATTCTCATAACCGTAGTGGCGTTTTTGGTCTTATTGCTGCTGTTGGTGGCCCTATTGCTGTTCACTAAAGAAAAACTTTCCCCTTCCGGTCCCGTTACGCTGACCATTAATGGAGAAAAGAAGATTGAAGTAGCCTCTGGAGGTACCCTTTTGTCCACCTTAGGAAATCAGAAAGTTTTTTTGCCATCGGCTTGTGGTGGAGGTGGAACTTGTATCCAGTGTGAATGTCACGTGCTTTCCGGTGGAGGTGAAGCCTTACCAACCGAAACTCCGCACTTTTCCAGAAAAGAATTGCAGCATGGTGCGCGTTTGGCGTGTCAGGTGAAGGTAAAGCAGGATATGGAAATCGAGATTCCGGAAGAAGTATTCGGAATCAAAAAATGGGCTGCGAAAGTAGTTCGTAATTACAATGTGGCCTCATTTATCAAGGAGTTTGTAGTCGAGATTCCTGAGGAGATGAATTACAAAGCCGGAGGATATATCCAGATTGAGATTCCACCTTGTGAGGTGAAATACGCTGATATGGATATTACAGCGCACCCAGAAGAACATGAAACGCCAGATAAGTTCAAAACCGAATGGGACAAGTTTGGCCTTTGGCCTTTGGTGATGAAAAACCCTGAAACGGTTGAACGTGCCTATTCCATGGCTTCTTACCCTGCAGAAGGAAGGGAAATCATGTTGAACGTACGTATTGCGACCCCGCCATGGGATAGATCGAAGAATGGATGGATGGATGTGAATCCAGGTGTGGCTTCTTCCTATATCTTCGGATTGAAGGAAGGAGACCCGGTAACCATCTCAGGACCTTTTGGCGAATTCTTTATCAATGAGTCGGAATCTGAGATGCTTTATGTAGGTGGTGGTGCAGGAATGGCACCCATGCGTTCGCACTTGTATCACTTGTTCAAAACTTTGAAGACCAACAGAAAGGTGACGTACTGGTACGGTGGACGTTCCAAGCGTGAACTTTTCTACATTGAACACTTTAAGGACTTAGAGCGTAACTTCCCGAATTTCAAGTTCTATATGGCCCTTTCAGAGCCTTTGGAAGAAGATAACTGGAAAGTGAAGAAAGATATCAATGATGAGGAAGGTGATGGTTTCGTTGGATTCATACACAATTGTGTCATTGACAATTACTTGGACCACCACGAAGCCCCCGAGGATATCGAATTATATTTTTGCGGCCCGCCATTGATGAACAAGGCCGTTCAAAAAATGGGTGAAGACTTCGGTATTCCGGATGAGCATATCCGCTTCGATGACTTCGGAGGATAATTGAGTTACAAACACCTTTATGGTGAAAAATCATACTAAACCGATACCGAACGTATCGGTTTTTTTATCGCTATGAGAAGAGAATTAACCGAGCAGGAGTTGCATAATTTGGCAATGAACATTGTTGGCCGACAATTGGAGGCGGACGGATACGAGTTCATGGCCATCAATAGCAAGCCCAAGAAGAATCCGCAGTACGTTTGTTTGAAAGATAAAAACCTACATTTCATTGTAGTCAGGAATATTGAGTTTCCCCATAATCCGAGGGAGTATGATGTTGAGTTGATGGAAAAAATGCGGGACCATGCCATAAAATTCGAAGCCAAGACGTATTATGCGGGTGTTGGCATTTCTAATGCTTCGGATAGAACGCTACCGGTGTATCTGAACGAAGAGTATATCGTCGATTATGAAGGCCTTGTCGAAATCACCTAATTCAAAAGAATGAAGAAGATTGTCTTATTGAGTATTTCCATTTTGCTTTTTGGATGTGATTCCAAAGAACGATGGGTCAAGAACCAGGCCGTGGGGGAGGCGTTGGGCACAACTTATGGAATTACCTTCATCGCCAAGGAAAAAATTGATGCGCAGCAGCAAATCGATTCGGTGTTTCGGGTTATCAATGCTTCACTTTCCACCTATATCCCAGATTCGGATATTTCAAGAATCAACCGCGGTGACACCACTGTAGTAGTAGACAAGTCATTTCGCGATGTGTACCTGCAAAGTCAAAGGGTCTACGTGGAAACCCAAGGTTATTTTGACCCTACTGTGGGCGTTTTGGTAAACGCATGGGGTTTTGGTCCGGAGAAACCCATAAATCAACTGGATAGTGTTCAGGTGGATAGTCTTATGCGGTATGTGGGCTGGTCTAAAGTACAGTTGAAATCAGATTTTACGATTGGAAAAGCAGACCCCAATATCCGTTTTGATTTTAATGCCATTGCCAAAGGGTATGCCATCGACCGTTTGGCGCAGATGTTGGACGATGAATTTGATGTTGACCATTACTTGGTAGAAGTTGGAGGAGAAGTGGTGGCCAAGGGCACCAATATTATTTCCGGAAAACCATGGACCATCGGTATTGACGATCCTACAAATCTTGAATCGCGGGGCAGTGCCGCTTTGATTCATTTGAAGGATGGTGCTTTGGCTTCATCTGGGAATTATCGAAAGTTCAGAGTGGATGAAGCTACCGGAGAAAAGTATGTACATACCATAAATGCTAAAACAGGGTATACCAAAAATTCCAGTGTGCTATCTGCAACAGTAGTGGCGAACAACTGTATGGAAGCGGATGCCTACGCAACAGCCTTTATGGCCATGGACCTTGAGGATACCCAAAATTTGTTGAAACGGGTGAATGACTTGGAAACCTTTATCATCTATTTGGATGAGCAAGGCAATACGCAGCGTTTCATGACGCCTGGTTTCGAAAAACTACTAGTTCGTTAGTGGCTTTTTTACAAAGGGAATCAGCTCGCCTTGGGCCAAACGATACTGATTGATTTCTTCTGGGGAAAGTTGTGCCGTATAATCTACTGCTTCAACAATGAACCCAATACTCCTTAATTTATCGAAGTAATCTAAGCCATAAATGCGGACGTGGTCGTACTGGCCAAAAATTTTAGCGCGCTCCCTTTTATCCGTAATGGAATTGTCTTCAAAGGTCTGTTCACGGGTAAGGTCTTGAGGAATTTGAAAAACACCCCATCCGCCCGGGCGAAGAACCCTATGGAGTTCTTTCATGGCTTGGGTATCATCTGGAATGTGTTCCAAAACATGATTACAAAGAATTACGTCAAATGCATCGTTCTCAAAAGGGAGTTTACAAATGTCAGCTTTTACATCGGCCAAGGGCGAATTCAAATCCGTTGTGATATATTCCAAATTACCTTGTTTGCGAAAGCGTTTGTAAAAAGCTTGTTCCGGTGCAAAATGAAGTAGTTTCAGAGGTGCCGTAAAGAAATTGGTCTTGTTCTGAAGAAACAACCAAAGCAAACGATGTCTTTCCAAAGAAAGCGTGGATGGAGAAAGCACGTTCTCCCTAGGATTCTCATACCCATACGGTAAAAACTTTCGGAAACGTTTCCCATCAATGGGGTCCGTAAAGGTTTTTCCCTCCAAAAACAAGGCAATTAGCGGTCTAACCCAATAACTCATACTTATGAGCCAAGGTCGAGGGATAAGATTCAGAAAGTATTTGAATATTTTGGACACGAATTACACGGATTATCAGAAATCGTATTTGGAACAATGAGGCGTGTCAAACTTAACTTGAGGTTATTAAAGGAAGTCTGCGAAACTCGTTTTCTTCATCGCTTTCAATGCCCAAGGCATCATAAATGTACTGGAAGGTAGAAAGCAATTCCGGCTTACCATCAATCAAAGCCACATCGTGTTCAAAATGGGCACTGGGTTTGCCATCAGCGGTTAGTATGGTCCACCCATCTTTTAATTGTTTGATTCGGCGTGTACCCATATTGATCATAGGTTCAATAGCTACTACCATGCCGTCAACAAACTTTTTGCCTCTACCGCGTTTTCCGTAATTGGGCATTTGCGGGTCTTCATGCAAATCGGTGCCCAAACCATGTCCTACAAGTTCCCGTACCACACCATACCCTGCTTTTTCGCAGTGATTTTGTATGGCGTAGCCCACATCACCTACACGGTTTCCTATCTTGAATTCACGAATACCGACATATAGCGAGGTTTTAGTGACTTCTAAAAGTTTGCGCGTCTCTGGGGCCACTTCGCCTACGGCAAAAGTATAAGCATGGTCACCGTAGTAGCCATTCTTTACCGCTCCACAGTCTACGGAAATAATGTCACCTTCTTTAAGTGCATCATTATTTGGGATTCCATGAACCACTTGGGCATTCGGGCTCCAGTTTAGGGTATTGGGAAAATCATACATCCCTAAAAAACCAGGTTCGGCACCTTGTTCTCGAATGAATTCCTCGGCCATTTTATCCAATCGCAACGGGTTTGCACCGGGTTTGATTTCGCTGGCCAGCATGCCCAAAGTTTTGGACACGACCAAAGCACTCTCCCGCATCAAAGCAATCTCCTCTGCTGTTTTGATTTTAATCATGTCAGCAAAGATACATGGAATAGCGAAATTACCTTGATGGCAAGCGCTAAGATGCTATAGACGTCTCAACCCTTTTAGGTCTTTTTTGTCCTTGGCCTCTCTGATGCTTATGGCATATCCTCCCCCTGGGGCGCAGTCTTGGGTCAGCTTTGAGGTATGGGATACCCTATACGTCTTGATTTCGTAACCTTTGGGATTGCTAAGGTAATGCGCATCTTTGCTATCGCTATAAATTGTAGCGATGTAGTTTTTGTCCTTATCCAAGAAGCCAAAATCAATTTTTGAAGTTCTTTTCAGTTCGTCATTGGTTCTTCCGACGAACCAATCGTTGGTCCCTTTCCCCTTGCGGGCGTAGGTGACGAAATCACCTGGCTCCGCTTCCAAGACCAAAGAGGTATCCCAATCTATAGCGACATCCTTAATGAATTGGAAAGCGTCCAAATGTTGTTCATACACCTCGGGTAGGTCTGCCGCCATTTGCAGGGGGCTGTACATGGTCACATACAAGGCCAACTGCCTAGCTATTGTGGTGTTTACACGAGATTTGTTGTCTGGGTTGAGTTTGGTCATGTCGGTTTCAAAAACGCCGGGGGTATAATCCATGGGGCCTCCAATCAGTCTGGTGAAAGGTAGGATAGTCGTATGGTCAGGCTGATTTCCGCCAAACGCTTCATATTCGGTTCCTCTGGCTGATTCATTGCCAATGAGATTGGGGTATGTTCTACTCAATCCTGTGGGACGTACCGCCTCATGGGCATTAACCATAATCTTATACTCTGCGGCCTTTTCAACGGCATATAAATAATGGTTTACCATCCACTGCCCATAATGGGTCTCTCCTCTAGGGATGATGTCGCCGACGTAACCACTTTTTACAGAATTGTAGTTATTGTCCACCATAAACTGATAGGCTTTGTCCATAAACCGCTCATAGTTTCGAACTGAACCTGAAGTTTCATGGTGCATCATTAATTGCACACCTTTGGATTTTGCATAGTCCCGAAGCATCGTCACATCAAAGTCCGGGTAGGGGGTCAGGAAATCAAAAACATAATCTTTCGACTTGCCAATCCAATCTTCCCATCCTTCGTTCCATCCTTCGACAAGCACTTGTGAAAAGCCGTGTTCTGCTGCAAAATCGATGTAGCGTTTTACGGTTTCATTATTTGCCGCATGCTTGCCATTTGGGGTGGCATTGCCAAAATCGGTTTTGCCCAATTGAACACTTGGAAAATCAGTGTACGCCCACATGCTTTTGCCAGAGATCTTAAGAGCGTCGTGGAGGG
>JBCBCH010000134.1:0-6863 GCA_038530835.1 Bacteroidota bacterium
CACCTGCCAAAAAGGTCGCTATGGCGCTGGCTGAGTTGATTACGACGCGTTATCCCAAGGACACCTTGGATATATTGGTTTTCGGGAATGATGCATGGCCCATCCCCATAAAGGATTTGCCCTACCTAAAGGTGGGCCCATATCACACGAACACGGTAGCAGGTTTGCAATTGGCGATGGACATGCTCCGTAGAAAACGAAATACCAACAAGCAGATTTTCATGATTACCGATGGAAAACCTTCTTGCTTGCGGCTTCCTTCGGGAGAATATTATAAAAATAGCGTGGGCTTGGATGATTATATTGTTGAAAAGTGTTACGCCATGGCTCAGCAGGCCCGAAAATTACATATTCCCATTACCACCTTTATGATTGCGGAAGACCCCTACTTAATGCAATTCGTTCGGGAATTTACCCAAGCGAATAAGGGTAAAGCGTTCTATACAGGATTAAAGGGACTGGGTGAAATGATTTTCGAAGATTACGAACAAAACAGAAAAAAAAGAATTAAAGGATAAAGGTCATTATGAGTACAATAGACCACAAGAAGATTACCACACTTGGCGAATTGAAGCGTTCAGGATATCAATCCAAAAACGTAAAGGACGAGTTGCGGGAGAATTTATTGGAGAAGATTGCGAATAACATTGACACGTTTGAAGGTATTTGGGGCTACGAGCATACTGTAATTCCAGAACTGGAACGTGCCATACTGTCTCGACACAATATCAATTTACTAGGTTTGAGAGGCCAAGCGAAAACACGATTGGCACGCCAAATGGTGCAACTTTTGGATGAATGGATTCCGGTTGTGGAGGGTTCGGAAATTCATGACGACCCCTTGCAACCACTTTCCCGTTACGCTAAAAATCTAATAGCCGAAAAAGGTGATGAAACCCCAATTGCATGGTTGCATCGCAACGAACGGTTTTATGAGAAACTGGCTACTCCCGACGTAACGGTCGCAGATTTGATAGGGGACGTAGACCCCATTAAGGCAGCAAACCTCAAACTCTCCTATGCAGATGATAGGGTAATCCATTTTGGAATGATTCCAAGGGCAAACCGTTGCATCTTTGTAATCAATGAATTACCTGACCTTCAAGCAAGAATTCAAGTGGCACTATTTAATATATTGCAAGAAGGAGATATACAAATCCGAGGTTTTAAATTGAGATTGGCATTGGACATTCAATTTGTGTTTACCGCCAATCCTGAAGACTACACGAATCGGGGAAGTATCGTAACCCCACTTAAGGATAGAATTGGCTCTCAAATCTTGACCCATTATCCGGAGACCGTTTCCATCGCCAAAAAAATTACCCAGCAAGAAGCGCAATTGGATGCACGCCAGGCGGATGGTATACACGTACCAGAACTTGCATTGGATTTGTTGGAACAAATTAGTTTTGAAGCGCGCAAAAGCGAATATGTCGACTCTAAAAGTGGTGTCAGTGCCAGAATGAGTATCACGGCTTTTGAAAACCTATTGAGTACGGCGGAGCGCAGAAAGCTCAAAACCTCCGATTCGGAAACCACAGTTCGTTTAAGTGATTTTATGGGCGTGATTCCTTCAATTACGGGTAAAATTGAGTTGGTGTACGAAGGTGAACAAGAAGGAGCCGGTTCCGTTGCTGAAATTCTGATTGAGGATGCTATCCAAACCATTTTTCCCAATCTGTTTCCCAAAATTTCAAAGTTGGAACGCAAGGAAGACATAAATCCCTATGACGAATTGACCCACTGGTTTTTTGAAGGTCAGGGGATGGAATTATTAGATGAAGATACCGACGCAGAGTACCAAAACAAATTAGATACGATTGGACCTTTGGAGCGCTTGATTCAGGAATATCAACCTCAAATTCCAAAGACAGACCGTCATTTTTTGAAAGAATTTTTGCTTTGGGGCTTGGTATCCCATAAAAAGTTAAGCAAACAACGCTTTACGCAGGGATATCAGTTCAAAGACTTGTATGGTAGCTATATACGAGATTTATAGGGAACCGCGAATTCCCTTATCCTCAATCGTCTCTTGACGAAAGCTTCCCAAAATTCTCTTACGAAGGATAAAGGTCAAAATGCTAAGAATGATGGCCAGGAGATAAAATGCTAGGGATACGATTACAAGAGGAAAAAAGGTTTTAGGCAGAAGTTCTTGCTCGATTTCCGAAGCAAGGTTTAGCGATACAACGGTGTCGAAGGTCTTGTATCCATATACGACCAAAACTCCGTAGACTACATATTCCATGTAGCGCAACTGCGAATCGGTAGTCGCTTCTTTTTTTGCTTTTCCCAATAGTTTGAAAAGATAAAGCACATGAAACACGGCTAACATTAAAAACAAGTATCCATCCAGCTTTCCGAAGTAAAAGCGATTTGAAAAAGGACCATAGAAATTGAACAACACAAGCACCACCAACAAAGTCAGTAAGGTCCAAACGAGTCGTTTTAAGGTCACTACATCAGAATGCGCTTTCAAGCCCAAGTGTTAAAGTTGTTCCTTCAACGAGATTTGGATTTGATTTAGTATTCTGATTTTGAATTTGTTGAGTAAGCTCTAAAACGTGAGGTGAAACGAACTATTTTTTCAATGGCATGAGTTTGAAAAAGGTCAGACTACGCCACAACCATTCCAACGGCCCATACTTAAAATGCTTTAACCAAAGTTTGCTTAGGGCCATCTGAACGATAATAATTCCGATGGCGATTCCAAAAGTGTATATATTTCGAAGTTGGCCGATAAGACCAAATCCCCAACCAAAAAAGAGAACTGTACCGATGACACTTTGGAAAAAATAATTCGTCAATGCCATACGACCATAGGGTGCGAATTTCGAAAGCCATGCTCTAGCTTTGGTCTTTTTGTACAATAGCACGAATACACTTAGAATCAAAAGCGTTATGGAAATATTGCTCAAATCCACAGCAGTCAAACCAAACATGGCCAACCAATTATCAAAGGTGATGTTGCCACCCATTTGACCAAAGGTCAAGGCGAGTAGTCCTCCTGATACCAGAAAGAGCACCAATCCTGTAATCCAACTTCTTTTCAAAAGTTTTTTTCGATTCTGATAATCGTTGAAAAAACCAATACGTCCCACAAGCATCCCAATGAGAAAATATGCCAAGGTCATATAACCCCGTCCGAAAATCCCATATTGAAAGTTCATTTTTCTTAAATGTCCGTCCACGGCATTAATTGAAAATACATCCCCAATCGTACCTGATTTAAGCACATTGAAATATTCCAAGGTATGGGGATGCTCAGGAGACATGCCCACATCACCAAAAAAATCTTCCCCATGGGTCAATCCAAAAACTACAAAACGACCTACCCCCAGTAAGAGGAGGGCGGCTACCACCACAATGGTTTTATTTCCTACTTTAAAGAAAGGAATCAATAACAAGCCTAACATAGCATAAATGGTAAGAATGTCTCCTGCGTAAAACAGGCTGTGTACAAACCCAATTCCGAAAAGCAGAATCATTTTCCAAGCAAAACGCCAACCGAAATAAGACCCATTGGCTCGCGCATTGTTCATTTGAATGAAGAAGCTAACTCCAAACAAAAACGAAAACAAGGCAAAAAACTTCCCGCTTAAGAAAATTCCATTAAATCCTGAAACTATGGCATCGGGCAAGCCTTGGTTCACATCCTCATAAAAGCTTTGTGGGGCAGGTCCTCCAATATAGTTTTCCACTAGATGGACAATTACAATCCCTGCTAGGGAAAAACCTCTTAAGGCATCAATGATTTCAATACGCTGGGGCGCAGTTTTGGTACTGTTTTCTATTGGCATGATTGTTCTTTTGGTTGATGACCTTAATAAGACCTTACTTTCGCCAAAATGTTACACTTTTCGCCCCATAAAGTGCTCTGCACTAGTGCTAAAACAATCTATTCAAAAATATTTGACGAAAGGTAACGATCTCCACGGTCACAGACTATCGACACAATAACACCTTCGGTCAAACCCTCAGCCAGTTGTAATGCGGCAGTCGCGGCACCACCGCTGCTCATCCCCGAAAAAATTCCCTCTTCTTTTGCCAAGCGTTTGGCCATAGTTACTGCCTCAGTTTGGTTTACCTCTATAATGCGGTCTACTTTTTTAGGATTGAAGATTTTTTGAAGGTAGGCTTCCGGCCACTTTCTAATGCCAGGAATACGGGAGCCTTCGGTGGGTTGTACCCCTACAATTTCGATATCAGGATTTTGCTCTTTTAAAAAGGTTGACGTGCCCATAATGGTTCCCGTAGTACCCATACTTGATACAAAATGGGTAATCTTACCTGCTGTGTCTTGCCAAATTTCGGGTCCAGTGGACTTGTAGTGCGCTTTCCAGTTGTCTGGATTACCAAACTGGTTCATCATGAAATACCCCTCATGGTTCACTTTGTTTTCAGCGTAGTCCCGAGCACCTTCAATCCCAACTTCAGAAGAGGTCAAAGTAACCTTCGCGCCATAAGCCCTCATGGTTTGTACCCGTTCTCGCGTCGCATTTTCTGGCATCACCAATTCAATATCCAAACCAAACACCCCAGCAATCATAGCCAAGGCAATTCCAGTATTGCCGCTGGTGGCCTCAATTAGTTTGGTGTTGGTGTCAATTTCACCCCGTTCCAGTGCAGACTGAATCATATTGAGCGCCGGACGGTCTTTCACACTACCTCCCGGATTGTGCCCCTCAAGCTTGAAGTATAACTTTACCTTTGGGTTTTGAATGAGATTTCGGCAGGCAACTAAGGGTGTGTTTCCTACAAGTTGCAGAATACTAGGGTTGTGCATTTACGGTGGTAATTTTTATCTCAGGTGTGTGGAATACTTTGGAGTTTGGCGGTATGGAAGCTGTAAGCCAAGCGTTACCGCCCACAACAGAGTTCTCTCCAATGACCGTTTCTCCGCCTAAAATGGTGGCGTTCGCATAAATGGTCACGTTGGACATTATGGTAGGATGCCTTTTTTGAGATTTGAGTGTCTTAGCTACATACAAAGCGCCTAAAGTAACTCCCTGGTAGATTTTTACATTATCATGTATTACAGCGGTTTCGCCAATCACCACTCCTGTAGCGTGGTCAATAAAAAAGGATTTTCCTATTTGCGCACCTGGATTGATATCAACCCCCGTTTGGCGATGGGCGTATTCTGTCATTAGCCGAGGTACTAATGGAAATCCTTCATTATACAGCTCATGGGCCAAGCGATAAATCACTATGGCATAAAATCCAGGGTAGGCCATGTACACCTCCTGAATGGAAAGGGCCGCAGGGTCGCATTCCAAAATCGCCTCAGCATCCCAATTCAGTTTCTCCAATATAACCGGAAGCTTGGCAACATACGAAGTCCATAACTTTTTGCAGGGTTTTTCCGAATCCCAACAGGCGAGGTCGACCAATACTTCAAACTGACTTTCCAATTCGTTCAAATTCTCTTCAACCGGTGTATTCACATCAAAGAGGGTATAAAACAGTTTATCCGTGAAATTTTCTGTAAATCGTTTTAACCTATAGTCTAAATAGGGTTGTTTTTTATGGGTCTTCAGGGCCTTGACGATTTCTTGACGCTCCATATGCTCTTAATTGACTTTAAAAGTAGCCAAAACCGTCGCGGAACACAGGCGAATTCAATAACTTTAAACAAATTATAACAACTCGTAAAGTGGAAGACCACCTAGTACCCAAGCAGGCCTTGGCATTTTTGAAAACCCTTGCCAAAAACAATAACCGGGATTGGTTTCAAGAGCATAAACCACAATTCACTGCCTTGTCTGGTGAAATGAAGCAATTTTTTTCGGGATTGGAGGAGAAACTCAAGGTTCACGATGACATTGAAAAGATGAAAATCTTCAGAATCTATCGCGATGTTCGGTTCTCTAAAGATAAAAGCCCCTATAAGACCCAATTTTCATGTTCGTATTCACGAAGGGGTGAGCGTTTAAGGGGTGGATACTACATTCGAATCGCTCCCGGAGAAACTTTTCTCGGGGCAGGTTTTTTTGGCCCAGACAAGGATGATTTGTTTCGGATTCGAAAAGAACTGGAACTGGATGCTTCTGACTTTATTTCGGTGGTTGAAGATGCTGCATTTGCCAAAGTTTGGGGCAAGCTTCAAGGAGAAGCGGTAAAAACTGCACCAAAAGGTTTTGACAAGGAACATGAACATATTTCCTACATCCGTCATAAACAGTTCTATTTTACCAAAACCTTTACTGATGATGAAGTATGCGCTCCCGACTTTATGGAGGCGGTTGACCAATCTTTCCAAGCGATTCGGCCCTACTTTAATCTCATGAGTGATGTTCTCACGACCAATCTCAATGGAGAATCGTTGTTAGGCTAGTACTTCTTCCAGTAATTGTATTTGGCTTTTAAGCCGTTCAATGACCATGTTCATCATGCGTTTGTTCAAACGTGAAGAGTTGGTAATGTAGTTTCGATATTCCTCAATCGTAAATTGTCCAATCAAAATTCCCTTAAGGGAATTTCGGAATTTGATGTCCTTTTGAATGGATTTTTCGATGTATTCCAAGCGCCGCTCCAAGCCAAGCTCATAAAAGGCACCCTTGTGCTTTCGAACATAGTTTTTGAACACTTCAATCAATAAATCGTTTTGGAGTTTGATAATGGGCCTTAGGGTTTCGTTTTGAAAACGTTCTTCGGCACTCATGTTGTCATGGATTTTCGCTTGAGGAATCTCAGGACGAATTTCCTTGAGGGTAGTGGACCTTGAATCCATTAGGGTGATGTTTTATTAAAAGTACTTTAATTACAATCTTGAATCTTCTGCGGAAGCTTTAGTTTTCAACCTTGTTATAAACAAAAAAGCCACCCGAAGGTGGCTTTCAGATTATTTACTTTCCAAGAAT
>JBCBCH010000135.1:0-6859 GCA_038530835.1 Bacteroidota bacterium
CAATAATGTCGAATCCTAAAAACTCATCACGAAGCGTACAATCCAAAGCCGTATTCTGGTCTTCATCCACAGATTGACCTGTGAACGTCAAAGCGAAGGGCTCAGCATCATTATTGAAGTTCGTGTTGTAATTGTTGATAAAGAGGTAGTAGATTTCTCCAGCGGTAACGTCCAACCACTCATCATAGGTATTTTGACTTCCTTTCACGAAAGGGGCGCCAACCTGTCCGTTGATGGGATTCACGCCTACCCCGGTGAAGCCTGTATCATTAACTTCGTAGTTGCAGCGAATGGGTTGTAGCGTACCGTCACCAATATCCACGCAAAAATTCTGTCCCGTAGTTTGGTCAAAAGGTCCGTAAAGCGCAAAATCCCATTCTGAGGTTACAATACCTCCAGGCGTTACGGGCAAGGCTTCAATATTGAATCCAATTTGACCATCTGTCCCAGCTCGAAAAACGTACCATGACGTATTGTTTTCAATGTTGGCGGAGGCAACACTTCCTTTTTCCAAACAACCGGTTTGGGTAATTACTTCTGGGTCAAAATCGTCGATATCTCCACTACCATCGGCCATGGAGAGTATAGGTGCATCGGCACAAACAGGAATCGCCGTCCTACAATCGGGCGAGTTCTGGGCGTTCAACGCTAATGTGGATAGAAGTAGAAAACAGATAGCTCGAAAAAGGGCTCTCATGGTAGGTATGGGGCTAATGTTACTAGTAAACTACCTTTAGATAACTGTAACACTCTTGATTTAGTATTCTTTGACCCAAAAAAAGTGCCGTTAATCGATAAAATACATCCTTTGGTCTTACTATTCCCACAGTTTCATCTTGGTCCCAATGGGATCGGACAGTTGTTGTGAAAACGTAAAGCAATCTACTACCACAGGTTTTTGGGAATAAATTAAGAGTCGCAAAATCTCCGGGAATATGCTAAATAGCGCTTAATGCGTATCTTTGCCCTCTTAAAGTTACAGCTGAATGAAGCTACATAAAACCTTGGACGAAAACTATGATGAGCGGGGAAATGACCATATTGGGTCTTCTTCCGAAACACCGCTACGTGATGATGCTTTTGTCCTTTCGGATGACGAAAAAATTGAACGTGTCCAACAAAGTGTAAGAGACATTTTGTTGACCCTCGGCTTGGATCTAGAGGATGATAGCCTTCAGGGCACCCCAAAGCGGGTAGCCAAAATGTTCGTGAAGGAAATTTTTGGAGGACTCCATCCTGATAGAAAACCTACCTCTAGCACCTTTGACAACAAATACAAATACGGCGAAATGTTGGTGGAAAAGAACATTGTGGTGTATTCCACTTGTGAACACCATCTCTTACCCATCGTGGGACGCGCCCATGTCGCCTATATTTCCAATGGCACTGTAGTAGGGTTATCCAAAATGAACCGTATTGTTGATTACTATGCCAAACGTCCACAAGTACAGGAAAGGCTTAATATACAAGTAGTAAAAGAATTGCAAAAAGTACTTGGTACGGAGGATGTTGCTTGTGTTATTGATGCAAAGCACCTTTGCGTAAATTCTCGCGGTATTCGCGATATCGAAAGCAGCACGGTTACGGCGGAATATGGGGGTAAGTTTAAGGAGGAATCGGTGCGTCGGGAGTTTTTGGATTACATCAACCTGGAAACAGAGTTTTAACTTTCATTTGACTTATGCAACTGTACGAACAGCATCCACTTAAAATCCACAATTCACTTGGTGGAAAAAAGGAAGAATTCAAACCGATAAAAGAAGGATATGTGGGGATGTATGTATGCGGGCCCACTGTATACAGCAATGTGCACCTCGGGAATTGCCGCACCTTCATGTCTTTTGATATGATGTTCCGGTATTTCAGACATCTCGGATATAAGGTAAGATATGTTCGTAATATTACCGATGTAGGACATCTTGAAAATGATTCGGATGATGGAGAAGACAAAATTGCCAAGAAGGCCAAATTGGAACAGATTGAACCCATGGAGGTTGTGCAACGGTATACCGTCGATTTTCACAATATCATCAAACAATTCAATTTACTGCCTCCAAGCATAGAGCCCACCGCTACGGGACATATTGTTGAACAAATTGAAATCATCAAAGAAATTATTGAAAACGGGTACGCCTATGTCGTCAATGATTCTGTTTACTTTGATGTTGTGAAGTTCAATGAAAAATATGACTACGGTAAACTCAGCGGGCGAAAGTTAGAGGATATGATGGCCAATACGCGTCAACTTACGGCCCAAAGTGAAAAAAGAAATCCGCAAGATTTTGCTCTTTGGAAAAAGGCGGAAGAGCAACATATCATGCGTTGGCCCTCACCCTGGGGTGATGGTTTTCCCGGTTGGCATATCGAGTGTACCGTGATGAGCACCAAATATCTAGGCAAAACCTTTGACATTCATGGCGGTGGAATGGACCTCAAATTTCCGCACCACGAATGTGAAATCGCGCAAGCTGAAGCGAGCTACGGAAAAGCGCCGGTAAACTATTGGATTCATACCAATATGTTAACCTTGAACGGGAAGAAAATGTCCAAATCCATAGGAAACAATGTCTTTCCGCATGAGATTTTTAGCGGTAATACCGAACTTTTGAGCAAAGCGTATGCTCCCGCCGTGGTGCGTTTCTTCATGATGCAAGCCCATTATTCCAGCATCTTGGACCTCAGTGACGATGCACTACAAGCCTCAGAAAAAGGGTATCATCGATTAATGGATGCAATTAGCATCTTGGAAAAGCTAGAAACGGGTTCCAAATCCGATTTTGATGTCCAAGCATGGAGACAGAAATGTTATGATGCCATGAGTGATGATTTTAACACCCCTATTCTCATTGCACACCTTTTTGATGCCGTTAAACACATTAACCAAATTAAAGAAGGCAATGAGATGATTTCGGAAACAGATTTGAACTTGTTATCCGATACCATAAAAGCCTTTGTCTACGATGTATTGGGAATTGCGCCAGCATCTGATGCACAAGGGGATTCAAATAATCTGGACGGGGTATTGAACTTGCTAATTGATTTGCGGAACCAAGCCCGCGCAAACAAGGACTTTGCCACTTCAGATAAAATTAGGGACGAACTAGTGTCCCTTGGCATTCAGCTCAAGGATGGAAAGGAAGGTACTACCTTCAGTCTCAATTAAACAAAGAAGTTTTTTGTAATTTCACTATGACTTCAAACAAATGACATTAAAAAAGGTCCTTATCGCCCCATTCATATTTCTGGTCAGGGCCTATCAGTTGCTGATTTCTCCTTACACTCCAGCGACCTGCCGATACTCTCCCACTTGTTCGGCCTATACCTTGGAGGCGCTAAAAAAGCATGGTTTGTTCAAGGGGGGCTGGTTGGCTATAAAGCGTATTTCCAGCTGTCATCCCTGGGGTGGCAAGGGGTATGACCCCGTTCCCTAATTGTAATCAAAAAGACGGTAGAAAACCATTTCGGATAACATCTAATAAGTATCTTAGACCAAAATTTTTTACATGTATTTCTTGGGCTTTAACTGGAATCCGGATGACACCCTTTTGAAACTGGGATTCATTCAAATCAAGTATTACAACATGCTATGGATTGCAGCATTTGTTTTGGGATGGTTCATTATGAAGCGAATCTTCCTAAACGAAAAGAAATCCATGGAAAAATTGGACTCCCTTTTCATTTATACCGTGGTTTCCATTATGCTCGGGGCACGTTTGGGCCACGTATTTTTTTACGACTGGGATTACTACCAAAATCACTTGATAGAAATTCTATTACCGATTCGTGAAAATGCCAACGAATCACTATTTGGATTCATCAACGGATATGAGTTTACAGGGTTCACAGGTTTGGCGAGCCATGGCGCAACCATCGCTGCAATTATCGGCGTTTGGTTGTATTGTCGAAAATGGAAGGACATTGGCATCCTTTGGCTCTTGGACCGTTTGGTGGTCCCTTCGGCTATTGGTGCCTGTTTTGTGCGCCTAGGTAACTTTTTCAATTCAGAAATCAATGGTAAAACGGTTGAAGGTTCTTTTGCATTTGCAACTCGGTTTATTCGAGATTCAGACGATATGCCAGCGTATCAAGCCATGTCACTTACCAATGAAAAAACTGCCAGTGCTGCCTATAAGGCGATTGCAACAAAACCGGAATTCAGTTCTATCCTGGAAGCCATTCCATACCGTCATCCCGCACAATTGTATGAAGCCGTAGGATATGCTTTTCTTTTCGTGTTGTTATATTTCTTGTATTGGAAAACAGACAAAAAAGACAAAGCCGGTTACCTTTTCGGTGTCTTCATGGTAGGACTTTGGACGCTGCGTTTCTTTATAGAATTTGTAAAAAAGAGTCAAGGTGGTTTTGAGGAATCCCTGGGTTTGCTCTCGACTGGACAATGGCTTAGCATCCCCATGATTGGGATTGGTCTTTATTTCATGTTCAGACCTACAAAAGCCAAAGCAAGTGCCTAGGTTCAGCAGAAATATTCTGTTTAGCCGTGCGGTTTTAGTATGCTTTCTGCTGGTCATTTCATGCAAGACTGACTCGGAAAAATCCATTAAAACGGAGACCATTGCGTTCACCAAGGAAGGGCAACTTACCATATCCGAAGCCGAAAACGAAACCATCTTAGCGCAACTCGACATTGAATTTGCCGAAAGCGAATATGAAATCCAGACCGGATTGATGTACCGAAATACCATGAAAAAGAATCAAGGGATGCTTTTTGTGTTTCCTAACAACGACGTCCGTTCTTTTTACATGAAGAACACCAACATTCCGTTGGATATCATCTACATTAATTCGGAATTCAAGATTGTAAGCTTTCAAAAAAATGCCAAACCCTTGGATGAAACGAGCCTAAATTCGAGACTCCCGGCAAAGTACGTGTTGGAAATCAATGCCGGACTTTCCGATACTTGGGGATTGTCCGAAGGGGATATCGTGGCCTTTACCCGTGACTAAATGGAAAATTACCTGCTTGAAGGTTACGAATCCGAAAACCTGCTTTATGCCAAGGTGACCCCTGAACACTTTGAATCGTGGCTACCTTTTTACCACAATCCGAAGTCAACCGAATTTTGGGAAGGATTACCAACCGACCCTATAATCGCTTGCCAGCAACAATTCGACCGTATTTTTGAGCGCTATCAAGAAAAATCAGGTGGAATGAACGCCCTCATCTTAAAAGACACTGCAAAACTAGTGGGCCTCTGCGGTCTTTTGGTGCAAACAGTGGACGGTATCCAAGAGTTGGAAATTGGGTATTCGGTACTTCCTGAATTTTGGAGAAAAGGATTTGCCTTCGAAGCCGCCCAAAAGTGCAAACAGGTCGCTTTTGAAAAACAGTGGTCTCCCACCTTGATTTCCATCATCCATGTTGACAATCTCCCTTCCAGAAAGGTTGCCATAAAAAACGAGATGGTTTTGGACAAAACGACTACCTATAAAGACAATCCCGTGGATATCTACCGCGTATCCAAAGAAGTTTGATTTGGATGGAGAATGCCCACTACGCCATACTAGCCAATAATGCCACGCATATGGAAGCGTTGGCCCAGCAGATTTTAGAGGGCGCCTTTTCTGACACCTTGCCGCTAACTTCCAAAACGGGATATATTTTTTCCGCCAAAGCCATCGAACAATTTCTTTGGAAAGAAGCGCATCACGACATTCTGGATATCAAAGCCCAATATGGGCAAACCCTTAGTTCAATGAGCAGTGGTGAGCGTAAAAGGGTGTTTTTGGCATATCTCCTTCAGAAAAAAATTGACTTTTTGATTCTAGTCAATCCCTTTGACCATATGGACATGGCCCATCGGGAAAGGTTCGTCGCCGAATTGACCCAATTGGCCAAAACTGCTACGCTAATTCAAATTGCGCAACGAACGGACAATTTCTTACCGGTGATGACCTTTTTTGCCAGTGTACGCCAGGATAAATTATCAGCATTTACTGACTTTTCCACATTCCAGAAAGAGAGAGCCTCAGAAGGTAGCCAACCACAAATGGGTCTTCCAGAACCGATTCGTTCAATGCCCTTCGAGGGTACAGAACTAGTGGTCTTCGATGGGGTATCTGTATCCTACGGCGAAAAAAAGGTGCTGCAAGACATAAAATGGCGCATCTTAAAAAAACAGTTCTGGCAATTAATGGGCCCCAATGGTAGTGGAAAAACCACCTTGCTCACCATGATAACTGGGGAAAATCCAAAGGGCTATGGCCAAAACTTCACTTTGTTTGGTCAGAAAAAAGGTAGCGGTGAAAGCGTCTGGGACCTCAAAAGTTTCATGGGCTATTTTACCCCCGCCATGGTTGACCAATTCAAAGGATACCATTCTGCCTTGCACATGATTCTTTCCGGACTTCATGATTCGGTCGGATTGTACCAAACCCCATCAGATGCCGAGATACAATCTGCAGAAGTTTGGTTAAACCTGATTGGGTTGCAACATCAGAGCAAGGTGTTTTTCAAGGATTTGGGTGAAGGTCAAAAAAGGTTGGTACTATTGGCAAGGGCCATGATAAAATCACCTAGTTTGCTTATTCTCGATGAACCCACGGCCGGTTTGGACGAAGAAAGCACCGCGCTATTTATCCATATTGTGAATCAAATCGCTGCGGAAAGCAACACCAGTATTGTATTTGTTTCCCATAAAGTGGAAAAAGGTCTCCAACCGCAATTTGTTTTTGAGCTTACCCCATCCTTAAACGGCTCTGTCGGATTGCCACGGGAACACACGCTTTAAAATGATGAAAACTTCACGTTTTCCGGCACTAAGCATACTGTTTTTGTCGTTTGAATAGTATGCGAAGACACCAGAAAATCATCTTACTTCTGATTTTAACGATACAGTGG
>JBCBCH010000136.1:0-6782 GCA_038530835.1 Bacteroidota bacterium
GCGTTCTGTCCACCTTCTACCCTAGCTCTGGCCAAAGGCATCAAACGTCCGTCTTCGAAAATTCCAGCGCCATGTTCAAAATGATGGGAATACTGCAAATGGCCCGAAAAGGTCTTGCCGTTTTCTTCGGACAAAGATTCTCCAGACTTTAGGTTGTAATCGAACAAATTCTGGGCAAATACTCCGACATCGAATTTTCCAAGGGAAAGGTTCATACCCGGCTGAATCGAAATAACTGAAGTCTGCGTGGCATCGTTCAAAACGGGGTCGTCCTCAAGGGCAATCGCTCGGTCTGCATCCACATTACTCACATAATAGGGTATGTTTACCCCAAAACTCAGGTTGGTGTTTTCACCCAACTTTACGCCGTGAGCATAGTTGGCCATAACCCCAAGATTGGTGATAATACCTTCTTGCTGGTTGTACAAACTTAGCCCCATACCAATGCGGTCGTTGATTCGGCCACTATAACTCAGAAAGTAGTTCTGGTTATTGTCAGCAAAATCAGCACCTTGGCTCCGGTGAAAAAGATTGACATAAGACTTGTTTTCGCGTACCGCAGAAAACGTAGGGTTAATCAAAAACCTATTGAATTTCAACAAGTTTTGAAAGGGAACATCGTAGCTTACATAAGGATTACTTTCTTGGGCTTGGGTCTGTTGAACCAAACCAAAAGTCATAAAACTTAATACTAAACTACATTTGAAAATTTGCGCAATGCGCCTTGTAAGGGGGAATAGAATTGAGTCCATAGCCTTTCATTTTAAGTAGGGTTTAGGGACCTGCAGGGGAACAGGTAATGTTAAATTACTTAGTGCAAGATTTGGGGGCCTACAATAAGAGTTGTACTATTATTTCACAATCAATATTAGATATTATGTCGTTAAAAACCCAATTTAATCGATGAAACGCATTCCTTTTAACGAAAGTATACTTCCATTCAACTAACCATACAGACGCTTTGACGACAGTTCGAATATCCTATAAACCCTTATAGATTGTCCAATTGATTGCTTTTGCCATCGGCACTAATCGTCCAGAAAAAGCCGACAAAGAAAAAACTGTCCGCAGCAGGGGTCAAAGCCCTTCTATCAAAAATTCCATCAGCATTGGGGGTATTCGCATATTGGTAGTCATTGACGTTTTTGAAGCCCAAAATATTACTCACCGAGAAGTAAAGAATCTTTTGTTGGTCCAAAAGATATGACCAGTTAAAGCTTAGATTATTGAAAGACCTTGTTTTTTCATTTAAGAAACCTTCAACATTTGGATTGGTATACGGACGCCCCGAACCATACATATAGGAAAGTCCAATTTGCGATTTTAAACTGTCCACCCAATATTTGGTAACTAGAGAGAAGTTGTGATTGGGTGCAAAATTTGGGGTAGCGGATACCGGAAAGTTCCGATAATCGCGTTCTGTATCCAAATAGGAGTACGATATCCAGTAATCCAAATACTCAATGGACTTGTTATCTCGCCAGAAGATATCCAAGCCGGCAGCATATCCTTTTCCCAAATTATTGAATGTAGAAGTAAAAAGCGGTAGCTCCGTGTCAAATTTGATTAGACCATCGTAATCTTTGTAATAGGCTTCGGCCCTAAAAGTTTTACCATTGTTTAGGTATTGATAATTCAAAATGTAGTGCGAAGTCTTTTCGCTAGCCACTCCCGGATTAAAACGTAAAACTTCATTCAACGGGTTTTGGTAAAAATCCCCGTACGCTAAACTGAATTGTCCGTTTTCACTGGATTTATAGGCCAGGGAGATTCTGGGCATGAAGTTGAAATCCTCCAATACGGTGCTGTATTCGCCACGTAGCCCCAATTTCAATGCAAAATCATTGCTAAAAAAGATATCGCTTTCCGCAAATGTGCCATAGAGGTCGTCTGTAAACCCATTGATGCTTTCGAATCCTTCGGAATCCCTAAAATCTTCATCATAATTAATGCGAAACCACTCCGCCCCCAAACTCATGTTGAATCGGTTGCTGAAAGCCTTTTTGACCTTTGCTTTAGTATGTGAAGCGGTCTCCCGCGCATCGATAGTGTTGCTTTCCAAGCCAATATCATTATTGTCCCACGAAATGGAGGCACCCGTATATAAGGTCCAATCGTTTTCAAAAAAGTGTTTGTATGAGGTATTGAAATACAGGTTGTTGTTCGTTAATCGGAATTGCGCAAATTCTTCAAAATTGATGTCTTCTTGCTCGATATCTAGGTTAGCTTGATTAAAACCCGTATAGAATTTAAACATATTGTTTTCACCTTTGCTACGAAAAACGGCTTCTCCAGAAATGGATTCATAAGGACTATTCCAGCGAATGCCTTGGGTTGAAGGTATCAAAGCTTCATAGGGTGATAAATTGATATAACTGGTGTTGATGCTTAAGGACTGGTCACCCCAAATTTTGGTGTGCCCAACGCCTCCCCCTACGGACATAATGGAAATTTCGGTTTTCTCTTGGTCGGGAAGGTCAGTAGTATTGAGCAACAAAACCCCTGAAAGGGCTTGTCCATATTCTGCGGAGTATCCTCCTGTACTAAAAGTAATTCCTTTGAAAAGGAAAGGTGAAAACCGACCTCTGGTGGGAATGTTGTTTGCCGTTGCATTAAACGGTTGAAAAACGCGGAGCCCATCAATAAATACTTGGGTTTCGGTTGCATCACCACCTCGTACAAAGAGGCGTCCATCTTCATTTACCGTAGTCGTCCCGGGAAGCGTCTGTAGCGCTGCCACGAAATCTCCTGCTGCTCCGGCAGTAGTGACAATATCCAAAGGTTTCAAAACAGAAACCTTGGAGTTATCCCCAGCTTCAAAGGTTCCTGCGGTAAGGGTTACTCCTGTCAAAGCATTCACAGATTCGCGTAGTATAAGGGTGACATCCTTAAAATAAGACACATCCCCTACCTCATAATGCGGTTCAAATGATAGCATGGAAACCACCAAGGTTTGTGTTCCTTCCTCGGTGGTCTCGAAACTAAAAGTCCCTGATTCGGTGGTTGATGCGCCATCGTAAGTACCTTCCAAGTAAACATTGGCACCAATCACAGGGTTATCCTTGCTATCTATAACTTTTCCGGAGATAAGCGTTTGGCCCTTAATGGTTGATAAAGTCAATAAGAAGACCAAAAGGATTGTACTACAGTTTTTCATGACGGTTCGTTATTTGATGGCTCAAAAGTCATGATTGGGTTTCTTCCAATCCATTTTTAAATACCCAATTGCAGAAAACAAAGGATGAATTGAAATGCCAAAATCCGGATTACAATTCGGGTCAAAAAATCAACATTTCAGTCGGTTCAAATTGAAATATGGCGCGCATCACCCCAATTTTGGGGCATAGAAATCAAAAAAACATAACATGAAAACACTAGCATTGACCCTCAGCCTATTCGCAATCAGTTTTATCTCTTTTGCACAAGATTCAGAAGGTATTACCATCACTGTTACCATTGACAACGTATTAAACGACAATGGTAAGGTAATGGCCGGTTTACATACGACAGATACTTTTATGAAAGGCGAAGGGATTAAGTTAGCCGAAGGAAAAATCAGTGAAGGAAAAGTAACGCTGACTTTTGAAAATGTACTTCCGGGGAGCTATGCCATTATGGCCATGCACGACGAAAACGAGAACAATCAGATGGACTACCAAAGCAATGGGATGCCTAAAGAAAGCTATGGTATGTCAGGAAATGATATGAGTTTTGGCCCTCCTACCTTTACCGATGCGCAATTTGAAGTAACAGATAAAGACTTGGAATTCAATATTCGTTTTTAACAACCCAACCAATCATTCAGAAAACCATCATTCGAAGTGCCGAATGGTGGTTTTTATAATTTATATTGATTTTAAAAAATTTTCTAATAGATTTTAGCTATTATTGTGATAGCAAAAAGATATTATGACCATCACGCAATTACAATATGTTTTAGCGGTTGCAGAACACAAAAATTTCACCTTGGCAGCCGAAAAGAGCTTCGTTACCCAGCCCACATTGAGCATGCAAGTGCAAAAGCTGGAAGATGAACTCGATATCTTGATATTTGACCGCAGCAAAAAACCTATTTCCATCACGGATGTAGGACAAAAAATAGTCGCTCAGGCCAAGAATATTGTTGCCGAAGCGGAGCGCATCAAGGATATCGTAGACCAAGACAAAGGTTTTATTGGGGGAGATTATGTGCTTGGCATCATTCCCACTGTAATGCCCACCTTGCTCCCAATGTTTTTGAACACTTTCATTAAAAAATACCCCAAAGTAAATTTGATTATCAAGGAGCAGTCTACCCAATCCCTCATCAAAAATATTTTGGATGGCCACTTGGACGCAGGCATTGCGGCCACCCCATTGGAAATTGAATTCATAAAAGAACGTCCGTTGTATTACGAACCCTTTATGGGTTATGTACCTAGTAACCACCGCTTGGCGCCCAAGGAAGAATTGGATACAGAGGATTTAGAAGTCAGTGACATTTTACTTTTACAAGATGGACACTGCTTCCGGGATGGCGTCATCAATTTGTGCCAAGCTCCAGCGAAATTACGAGATGAAAAATTTCAGATAGAAAGTGGAAGTTTTGAAACCTTGGTAAGTTTGGCCGACGAAGGAATGGGCATGACCTTACTACCCTATCTCAACACATTGGAAATTGATACACACAAAAGAAATTTGCTCAAGCCCTTTGTAAAACCCTCTCCTGCTAGGGAAATCAGTTTGATTTACCACAAAAGCGAATTAAAAATTCAAATCACTGAAGCTTTAAAGGAAGTTATCTCAGGGATTGTCCGTGGCGCCATTGCTTTTCAAGATGTCAAAATCATAAGTCCTTTAAGCAAAAACTAGTTGAACCAAAATCAAATAAAAAAAGCCGCTAATGCGGCCCTTATTTTTTTTAGTTATTCTGTTTGATAAGCAATAAGCTGGGTTGTAACTCTGGTTTATCAATGATAAATTGCTGCAACCAGATTTTGAGTTCTTCAATTTCGTTGGGTAGAAGCCGCGAAACTGCTTTCTTTAATTCTTTAGCAAAGAGTCGCGCATCAAAACTTACCTTTTGCAAGACAGTTTTGGTGTAATCTAACATAGCTCTGGGCATAAAAATTTGCTTATTAAGTTAAAGGTGCTGATATAAAGTTAGGGAAAAACCCACTTTTGTTTAGCTTTCTTTCGTTAAAAATTAAATAATTTGCTGTTAAACCAACAGATTTTGAAAACCTGGAAAGACAAATCATTTTCATTCAATATTCTCAAAATCAGTGTTTTAAGTGTAATTCTAGTGCTTTCTAGTTGTGCGGGACCGCGTTTAAGTCTACTGAGCACTACTTTGGACAACGAAAATTTTGACAATTCATTGCATGGTTGGGTGGTTTTTGACCCCGCTAAAGAAAAAGTGATACACAATACTTCGGGACATAAGTATTATATTCCCGCCAGCAATGCCAAAATCGCGACCCTTTATGCCAGTCATGTGCTCCTTAATCCAAAAAGCCCCGCATTAGAGTACGTCGATAACAACGATACCCTATATTTCAGAGGTACGGGCTATCCCGCTTTGGCGCATCCGGTAGTGACCGATTCCCTTATCCTCCCTTTTTTGAAATCCAAAAGAAGTATTGTTTGGGTAGAACGACCTACCAAGGATGACCGTTTTGGTCCTGGATGGGCCTGGGAAGATTTTGACCGGTATTTTTCGGTTGAAAAATCCGTGTTCCCTATCTACGGAAATGCCTTGACTCTTACGAATGGTGATTTCAAAACTGCCACACCTAGTCTTTTTCAAGATAGTGTTTACCCAATTTCCAATGGATTTAGAAGAGCAGAGCATCGAAATCAGTTTTATGTACCCGAACGGTTTTCCGATACCTTGACCATTCCATTCAAGGTTTCCAAAAAACTTACCCAACAACTACTCGAGGGATTGACCCAAAAAAAAGTACCTCTTGACAAAGGGGTGGATTTTTCTCAGAAAAAAGTGCTTCCCGGTGTTCCAACCGATTCGATTTTAAAGGAAATGCTGTGGGAAAGTGATAATTTTTTGGCAGAACAACTCTTGGTAATGGCTTCCTCCACCCTATCCGATACCTTGGGCACCCAATTGGCCATAAAACATATCCTGAATGGCCCTTTGAAGGATTTGAAAGATTCCCCGCGTTGGGTAGACGGTTCTGGTTTGTCGCGATACAACCTGTTTACCCCGATGTCTTTTGTCCAAATATTGCAAAAATTAAAACAAGAAATTCCCAAAGAGCGGTTGTTGACCCTGTTTCCCAATTGGACCGCTAATGGCACCGTGGAGCAGCCCAACCCCAAAGTTCATTTTATATATGCCAAGTCAGGTTCCATGGGAAATGTGTATAACCTGAGTGGTTATCTCAGAACAAAGTCTGGGAAACTTCTGATTTTCAGCTTTATGAACAATCATTTTAGAATTCCTTCGGCGGTGGTTCGACAAAAAATGTATGAAGCACTGGTAAAATTGCATAAACGGTATTGAAACAGATTCCTTCAGAAGTGTAACTTCTTCGGAATACTACATTAAATAAAATTGAAAATAGCTCGTAAACCCTCCCCTCCGGACCTTCGACCTTCAACTTTCGACCTTAGGACCTTCGACTTTTGACTTTCGACTTTCGACCCTCGACCTTCCACCCTTGACCCTTTACGCAAAAACTCCCATCAATTGTGCGTATTGTAGCAACATAATGGTTTTCGCATCTTTGATTTCACCTGTTTTGACCATTTCCAGTGCTGCCATGAAAGAAAGTTCCAATACT
>JBCBCH010000137.1:0-6763 GCA_038530835.1 Bacteroidota bacterium
GGCGTCAGAATCTGTATTCAAATCAAAAGGATCGTCATCTTGTTCTAAATCACCCCAACTTTTTGGAATTGTCTTCGGTGAGGAGTACTTCCAAATGCTTCAAATCTGGATTTCCATGACCATCCAAATCCACAAATCTCAAAGTAACGTTGTACTCTTCCGCCAAAGCCTCCGCGGTATGCAATACAGCGTGATGTTCAATCTTTGAAGTAATCAACGTTACTTTGAGATTTGTGGATTTGGATAGTCATGGAAATCCAGATTTGAAGCATTTGGAAGTACTCCTCACCGAAGACAATTCCAAAAAGTTGGTGAGTTTAATGCACATCAATAATGAGATTGGCAATGTATTGGATATTGTGACCGTGGCCGAATTATGCAAAAAGCACGATGCGTTGTTCCATTCCGATACGGTGCAGTCCATTGGACATTTCCCCATGGATGTTGCGCAAATTCCGGTGGACTTTTTTGCAGCAGCCGCTCATAAGTTTCATGGCCCAAAAGGGGTAGGCTTTGCTTTTATCCGAAAGAACTCTGGAATCAAGCCTTTGATTGTTGGAGGGTCGCAAGAGCGTGGTTATCGAGCTGGTACCGAAGCTTTTCACAATATTGTGGGGTTGGAAGAAGCCTTTGAAGCCGCTTATGAAAACTTATCAGCGGAGCAACAACATGTTCTTGAGTTGAAAGAATATTTCATCACTTCACTGAAAAAAGCCATCCCCGAAGTGGAATTCAACGGTTGGTCCGGAGACGCTGAAAACAGCACCTATACTTTGGTCAATGTGCGGATTCCCGTAGATGCGCAAAAAGGGTTAATGCTGCTTTTCCATTTGGATATGAAAGGTATTGCCTGTTCGAAAGGGAGTGCTTGTCAATCAGGTAGTGCAATGGGTTCACATGTCCTAAATGAAATTTTGGATGAAACCGAAATGGCCAAACCTTCGTTGCGCTTTTCGTTTTCAATGTTCAACACCAAAGAAGAGTTGGATTATACAGTAGGGGTGTTGAAGGAGTTCGTGAACAGTTAGTTCTTTTTCTTTCGTTTACGCTCTTTGTCGTAAGGAAATTTACGAGAGGCCAGTTTCATCATCTTCTCGATAAGCTCCACGGTGTTTTTCCCAGTTTTCTTGGTTATGGCTTTTTCATATTTCCATAACAATTTGCCGGTTTTACCATCACTTACTTTAACGCCAATCCTGCCGTAGTTGGCGTCACCACTAAAATAGTCCAAGAAGTTAAAGTCGGTGGGCACGCCATTGGAAAGCAAAATATTGAGACTCAGGGTTCCGCTGATGATACCATCCACCTGTAGGATTTGACACAGCTGTTTGGTTGTGTAAATATCCAGGTTGCTGTATTCAATACCATTTTGCATCAAAATAGCATTGGTATCCTCAATATTTTGAAAGTCTACAATAAAACGTTTTCGCTTCTTTCGCTTGGAAAAATAGGTTTCCAGCGCATTCTGAACGGCGAAACCTTCCTTTTTGGCTAGATTGGCCCGTTCCTGGGCGCCAATATCCTGTTCCAAATCCAAACTGGTAATAAAAGGAACGATGGCCAGGACCTGATGGTCTTTGCTCAGCTCATCGAACTTTCGATTCTCGTAAATATTTTTTTGTCCCCATGAAAACCCTGTTATGCAAAAGGCCCAAAGCAATAGGATTTTTCGCCCCATGATATCATCTACTTTAAAAGCGCATCTCTACCCTAAGATTGAGTGCACGACTCGTCAAAAAATTTGGAACAGCAAATTGTTGTTGGGTATCTACATCCCGAACCCAGGTATTGGTTATGGAATTTTGGTTGTCAAACATATTGAAAAGCTCCAATCCTGCACTTAACTCTTTAAAAGGATGCAACCAATGCCCTTTGGGAAAACGTTTGTTCCGTTCGGCAAAAATATAGGAAATTCCAATATCTGAGCGCCTATAGTCTGGTAATCTGGTCTGAAAATCATAGGGGTCGGCATTATTGGGTGAACCTCCAGGAACCCCAGTATTATACACCAAGTTGACATATAATTTCAGTTCGGGGATGCTGGGCATATAATCCTGAAACAACATGGCAAACTTGAATCGTTGGTCCGTAGGTCTAGAGATATACCCACGATTGTCGATATTCTCTTCGGTCTTCAGGTAGCCCAAACTCACCCAAGATTCCGTTCCAGGGACAAAGGCCCCAGATAATCTCAGGTCGATTCCCGCGGTATACGCCTTGGCGTTGTTTTCAGCTTGGTAGCGGATACGTACATCTTCTATGGTAAATGGATTCACATTTCGCAGGTCTTTGTAATAGGTTTCCCCACTAAGGGTAAAGGGTCTATCCCAAAGGGTAAAACTCATTTCGCTTCCCAGCAAATAATGTACGGACCGCTGCGCCCGAACCTCAGGGTTGATTTGCCCTTGGAGGTTTCGAAACTCACGATAAAACGGGGGTTGTTGGTACACCCCAATTGCAGAATGAAAAACAATATCGGTTTTCCACTTGGGTTTTAGCACCAGTTGTGCCCTGGGACTAAAAATCGTTTGGTTTTCGGGTCCAAATCCTTCACCGTCCACAAGCCAGGTCTGGGCACGAATCCCTAAAGTGTAGTTAAGGTTGCTATCCCATATTTTGGTTTGTTTGGTGTATTGCAAAAAACCTGAAAAGCGATGGGTATTCACAAAGTTTGTGGCCCTAACACTTTCAAAAGGCACAATATCTCCTGTAAAAGGTTCTTCCGGTTCGTTGTTTATGATGTCGAGATTGGGTGGTCTGATAAAAAAACCGGCAGAATCGATAAATTCTGCTTCGCGCAACTGGTCCCTGAAATCCTCGAAGCTATATTTCAGTCCCCATTCCAAGCTGTGCTTTTTCTTTTGGTACTTCCCCCGATGAACGGCATTGAAAATTAGGGCGTCCAACTGGTTTCTCGCTCTGGTTTGCTGGGAGCCAATTCCTCGAGAATTAACAACTCCACCAAAATTGTCACTACCCAAGTTGGTATCCACCTCGCCCAATTCGTAAGAAGCGATTACATCGGAAAACTCCTCTTCTTGGGTATGATACACCGAAGTAGTGAAATCCAACTTGGTGTTTTCATTAAGCGTATAATCCGCTTTTACGGCACCTGTCACACTTTGAAACCTGCTTTCTTCCTGCCCCTGGTAAAAGACCAACAACGCTCGCGGGTTATTTAGGGTCCCAAAATTGGTTTGGCGGGTCAATGGTTCGTTTTCGTATTGGTTTAGCGAAAAAACACCCAAGAAGTTTATCTTGAATTTTTCCGAAAATCGTCTTGTCACAAAGGTTTGTACATCCCAAAAACTTGGGTTGAGATTGGTGTTGGTCTCCAAGCGATTGACCAATAAGCTATTATTTCGATAGCGAACGCTTGAAATACTGGTCCATTTTCTATTTTCAGAAGCCGTTTGTAGGGTGATTCCACCGCCCAGCAAGCTAGCATTGATTTTAAGGGAGCGTTCAATCGGGTTGATGTATTCAATTGCAAGTACCGAGGAAAGCTTATCACCATATTTGGCTTGGAATCCGCCAGCTGAGAAGGAAATATCACCGACCATATCTGCATTCACGATGCTCAAACCCTCTTGTTGGGCGGAACGCACAAGAAAGGGGCGATATACCTCAATTCCGTTGATGTACACCAGGTTTTCATCAAAATTTCCCCCACGAACGTTATACTGCGTACTCAATTCATTGTTGAAGGATACCCCAGGTAAAAGCTTCAGAATATTTTCTACCCCAGCATTGGCCCCCGGTAAATTTTGCGCAACCTCCGCAGAAATTGTCGTAATACCTGCTACTGTTTTGTCTCCCGTAGGAGAAACTTCCACACCATCGATTTGAACCGTGTCCGTCTTCATGTTGGGATTAAACACAAAAGTCTCGTTGGATTTTAGAATGAGGTCTTGAATTACCGCATCCTTGTGTCCAATATGGCTGAAGGTAATGGTGGTTTTCTGGTCAGAGGTAATCGTCAAAAAATAGTAACCTGTGGCGTCCGTTACCGTCCCGGTAGAACTTGTGGAAATATTGACGTCGGACAAAGGGTTTTGGTTGTTGTCCAAAACAATTCCGGTAATATACGCCTCTTGTGCGAGCGTAGGTGCCATTGCGAGAAACAAGCACAACGCAATGAGATGTTTAAAGACCCTATTTGCGGAAGAAGGAATGTTCAAAGGTTGAGGAGTTACCTACATTATCTGTAACGACAACTTTAAGGTCGCATTGCGTGGTATTCAATATCTTATCGTCGAAATTATAAGTGATGGTCTTGGTTTTTGGTTCATATTCCATCAAAATCCATTGGCCATTCAAAGTCCCACGATAGGTATTAATGCCACTTAAGTCGTCAGCGATTTCCAAACTGAGGTAATTGTAGTTGCTCAACCATTGCTTTTCCTTAAAGTTTCGCGGTTTGATGGTAGGAGGCACGGTGTCTTTGGCTAACGTATATTGACCAAAGGCCCTTGTTCGCGCGGTAAAGGTCTGGTCCCTTTTGTAGGTTTTGTAATAAATCGGGTTTCCATCTCGGCCAATTCGGGCAATGAACATTTTTTTCCGCTCGGCCATTGGATATTTGGAAACATCAAAACTCATGGTGTAATTCCGATGTGCAGCAACCGTATTGTTATGCACTTTAACCGTATCCAGCCCCTTTTCCATGTCGATGAAGAAATCTTTGTAGAATACATTGGCAGGAAAGTAGACTTTGGCAGCTCCCAAGTCAAAGTTATTGGGTTTTTGGGCCAAGATATAGTCTTCTGTTTTCTCCGCTTTTTTGGGAACCGTAATCGCTTCTTTTTTTCCCGTAACCGGGATTCTTATTTTGATTTCGTTATCCTCGAAATCCGAAACAATGATTTCAACTTCGTAGGACAAACCTTCTTTGACATCTACTTTACCGTTATTTTTTAAGGTTTTGAAAATGGAAAGGCGGTTATAGGGTTCTTTGAAACATTTTTGGATGCGTTGACGGGTCTTGCCGAAGTGTGCATAATCAATTAGGGTATTGATATATCGGGTTTCGGCGAAGGAAAAACTCTCAAAGTCATATTCGGCATAGACCGTTCCATTTACGGTCTGTTTTACCGAGAAAACCCCGTTTTTATTTGCGGCCAAATCTTGACGGTCAAAACCATGAAAGCCAAAACCAATGGTTCCTAAAGCATTAACAGGGTCTGCCAAGAAGGAACCGTCAGATTGCTTTCTAAAGCTTAATTGAATTCTTTTTTCGCTCCCGTTAACAGCAGCCTTTTCTGATAGTGGATAGGCATAGAGCCCCAATAAAGTAGGATTGGTGGCATCTCGGACCTCGTAACCGTACAGAAGAGGGTTTGTCGGTTTTTCCGAAACACTGTTTCTGATTTCAAAATGCAAATGTGGCCCGGCTGAACTTCCAGAATTACCCGAATAGGCGATAACCGAACCCTTTTCGACTTTCAGTTCGCCATAGTCTGGAAAGAGCTCTATCTCAAATGATTCTTTAGCGTATTGCGCTTTCTTGACAAAGGTTTCGATGGCGGGACTAAACTTTTTTAAATGGGCATATACTGAAGTGTGTCCAGAAGGGTGGGCCACATAAATGGCCTTGCCATAACCCCAATGCGAAATCTTGATTCGAGTTACCGTTCCCTCGGCAATCGCATATACCGGAAAACCCTGTCGTAATTGGGTTTTGATATCAATTCCAGCATGAAAGTGATTGGACCGCAGTTCGCCGAAAGTTCCGGCCAAAACCAAAGGAATGTCAAGTGGGGATTGAAAGTAATCTTGGGGGTATTTGGTTTGTCCTAGGCATAGTGCCGAAAAGAATAGAACAAGCCAAACGCTATATTTTCGCATAAATTTCGATAGATTCCACTACGAAAGTAACCAATGTTTCCATTTCTGGGAAGGCTTTGAATTAGGAAGTCGGCTTTTTGTACAGGCCCGCATTAACCCTTAAAAATATTGCGAAGTACAGCAAGGTTGGTTAACTTTGTATGATACGCATTGATGTTTGCATATGAGCGAACTTGTTGAAATTGTTGACTCCCTGGAGAATAAAATCAGCAAACTGTTGCACAAGTTGGAACTTTTGCAACAGCAAAATACCAAGCTCCGGGAAGAATTGGAAACCAATAAATCCGGTGGTGAGCAACTGAAACAACTGGCTCAAGAATGGGAGGAGAAATACAACTCCCTGAAAATGGCAAACTCAATGTTGGGTAGTAATTCAAACAAAACAGAAGCTAAGCTGAAAATCAATGCCCTCATTCGAGAGATTGATGTGTGCATTGCGAAACTGGCAGATTAGCGGAATACAATATGGAGGAAAAACTCAAAATCAAGCTTTCGATAGCCGATAGGGTTTATCCTTTGACCATAGACCCCCGACAAGAAGAGGGTTTACGGAAAGCCGCCAAGAACATTGAGCTATTGGCCAAAAAGTTCGAACAAAATTATGCGGTAAGGGACAAACAGGACGTTTTGGCCATGTGTGCCCTACAATTCGCATCAAAAATCGAACAAGGCGGGATTGACCGTTCAGAAAACACACAAGCCGCTTTTGAACGGCTAAGGGCTCTGGACGAGTTGGTTCACTCAAAGCTTGGGGAATAAGTTCTTTTAAATAGATTATTACTGCCCACATTAGTAATATTTTTTGACAAACTCAACGTTATTATAATTAAAAAGGGTGAGTTTAGGTTGTGAAAGCGGGCCCTACTAGAATAGGGATTTTTGAGCAGCTTGTTAGCCCTAAACCTGTTATTAGGAG
>JBCBCH010000138.1:0-6723 GCA_038530835.1 Bacteroidota bacterium
TTTTGCCACAAATTTTTTCGATTGTCTTTAACGTCCCTTCTCAATCGATTTGAACAGTCTCCCCAAGTCAGGAAACTGCAGGATACTATTGCCCTTTCTCAAACGATTCCCCTTAAAGGACTTACCGGTTCGGCCTTGTCATTCGTCCTTTCCCAAACCTTTAAAGCGCTGGAAAAACCCTTTCTGGTCTTGCTCAATGACAAAGAAGAGGCTGCCTATTACCTAAACGATTTAGAACAGTTGGTTGGTGCGAACGAAGTACTGTTTTACCCGGGAAGTTACAGAAGACCGTATCAAATTGAGGAAACCGATAATGCCAATGTGCTGCTCCGCGCAGAGGTACTAAATCGTATCAATTCCAGAAAGAAACCGGCAATTATCGTTACCTATCCCGACGCTTTGTTCGAAAAGGTGGTGACGCGCAAAGAGCTGGATAAAAACACGCTGAAAATCAAGCTGGATGACACTCTATCGCTTGATTTTTTGAATGAGGTCCTATTTGAATACCAATTCAAACGGGTAGATTTTGTAACCGAACCCGGTGAGTTTTCCGTTCGCGGGGGTATTGTGGATGTGTTTTCATTCTCACACGATGTGCCCTACCGGATTGAGTTTTTCGGAGACGAAGTGGACAGTATAAGAACCTTTGATGTAGAAACCCAGCTTTCTACCGACAAAGTAAAACGCATCACCATAATCCCCAATGTAGAGAACAAGTTTTTACAAGAGACCCGAGAAAGCTTTTTAAAATATATTGCACCCCAAACCGTAATTTTCGCGAAGAACCTGGACCTCACCTATGGTCGAATTGATGCTTTTTTCGAAAAGGCCGAAGAAAGCTTCGCCAAATTGGAGAGCGAACTAAAGCATTCCAAACCACAAGAACTTTTTGTGGATTCCAACTTGCTGAAGGCACAATTGAAAACTTTCGCGCTTGTTGAATTGGGGGCTTCGACTCGTTCTGCGCCAAAGGCTTCGGCCGACGGCCGTACGCTCAGCCTTCAAAACATGGAATTGGTCACTGAGCGGAGCCGAAGTGAAATTACATTCAACACAAAACCGCAACCTTCCTTCAACAAAAAGTTTGACCTGCTCCAAGAGGACCTGCACGAAAACCACCAAAACGGTTTTACCAACTATATTTTTTGTTCGAGTGAGCAACAAGCGCAACGACTTCATGACATTTTTGATGCCATTGGGGAGCAAAATCAAAATAGCAATGACCAAACGGTGCACTATCAGACTCTGGTGTTTCCGCTATATCAAGGATTCCTAGATGAAGACCTCACGGTTGCTTGCTATACCGACCATCAGATTTTTGAACGTTACCATAAGTTTCAGCTTAAAAACGGGTATGCCAAAAAGCAGGCCATTACGCTTAAAGAACTGACCAAACTCGAAGTGGGGGATTATGTCACGCACATCGACCACGGTATCGGAAAGTTTGGTCGCCGTAGAACAACTTGATGGCTTCCTGCTTTTTGCCCTCAAGTTGTTCTACGGCGACCGTGACATTTTGTATGTCAGTATCCATTCGCTGCATAAAATCTCCAAATACAACGGAAAGGATGGAGCGGCCCCAAAAATCTTCAAGCTGGGCTCAGCCGCTTGGAAAAAGCTAAAACAAAAAACCAAGAGCCGGGTCAAGCAAATTGCGTTTGACCTCATCAAGGTGTATGCAAAGCGACGAACGGAAAAAGGATTCCAATATGCTCCGGACAGCTATTTACAGCATGAGTTGGAAGCCTCCTTTTTGTATGAAGACACCCCGGACCAAAGCAAAGCGACCCTTGATGTCAAAAAAGACATGGAAAGCGAACGCCCCATGGACCGGCTTATTTGCGGTGACGTAGGTTTCGGAAAAACTGAAGTAGCCATTCGTGCCGCTTTCAAGGCAGTGGACAACGGCAAACAGGTAGCGATTTTGGTCCCCACCACAATTTTGGCCTTCCAACATAACAAAACCTTCAAGAAACGTTTAGGGGAGCTTCCCGTTACGGTCGATTACCTGAACCGCTTCCGAACCGCAAAAGAAAAACGAGAGATTTTGGAGCGCCTAGCTCAAGGCAAAATAGACATCATTATTGGTACCCATCAATTGGTGAACAAGAATGTCCAATTCAAGGATTTAGGTTTACTTGTGGTAGATGAAGAACAAAAATTTGGCGTTTCCGTTAAGGATAAGCTGAAGTCCATCAAAGAAAATGTTGATGTGCTTACCTTGACCGCAACACCAATTCCAAGAACGCTTCAATTTAGTTTGATGGCTGCCCGAGATTTATCCGTCATCAATACCCCACCGCCCAACCGGTACCCTATCGAAAGTCGGGTGATTCGGTTGAATGAAGAAATTATTCGTGATGCCATTTCATATGAAATCCAAAGAGGCGGGCAGATCTTTTTCATCCATAACCGCATTGAAAACATCAAAGAGGTCGCTGGAATGATTCAACGCCTTGTACCAGATGCCAAAATTGGTATTGGCCACGGGCAGATGGAAGGCAAGAAACTAGAGCAACTGATGCTGGCCTTCATGAATGGTGAATTTGATGTATTGGTTTCTACAACCATCGTAGAAAGCGGACTGGACGTCACCAATGCCAACACCATCTTTATACACAATGCGAACAATTTCGGATTGAGCGACCTGCACCAAATGCGAGGACGGGTTGGCCGAAGCAACAAGAAAGCCTTTTGTTTCTTTATTACACCACCCCATGAGGTAATGACCACTGAAGCCCGTAAACGGATTGAAGCCTTAGAGCAATTCACAGAGTTGGGCAGTGGTTTTCAAATTGCGATGAAGGATTTGGAGATTCGTGGCGCTGGGGATTTGTTAGGGGGTGAACAGAGCGGATTTATCAACGAAATAGGATTCGAGACCTATCAAAAAATCTTGTCTGAAGCCATAGACGAGCTGAAAGAAAATGAATTCAAGGAATTATACGATGAGGTTGAAGGTGCAGACCGAGAGAAAGTCTATGTGAAAGATACCCAATTGGACACGGACTTTGAACTACTCTTCCCTGATGCGTATATCAACAACATCACTGAACGGTTGAATTTATATACCCAACTCAACAACGTCAAAAGCGAAGAAGAACTGCAAGAATTCGAAACTAAATTGGTAGACCGTTTTGGAGAACTTCCTTCCCAGGCCATGGATTTATTGAATTCGGTTCGCATTAAGTGGTTGGCCAACGCCATTGGCTTGGAAAAAGTCATCCTGAAAAAGGGAAAACTTTTAGGTTACTTTATTGCAGACCAACAATCCGATTTTTATCAAAGTCCCGCGTTTACGCATGTCTTGCAGTATGTACAAACGCACCCCAACCTATGTCAATTGAAAGAAAAACAAACCCGAAATGGTTTGCGGTTGTTGCTGGTTTTTGATGGAATCCAGAAGGTTGATATTGCGCTAAAGCGATTGCAGCCCATGACGGTTTCGAAAAATGCTTCGCTGCGCGTTTAATCTGGGAATGCGGAATAAACCTGTTTTACAAAATCACCAATTTTATTGGGCTCTAACCATCGCGTTACAATCACCAGTCCTTTTTCTTGGTCTACCACAATAAAGTTGCCGCCAAAGCCTGCAGCATAAAAAACATGTTCTGGCACACCTTCCCAATGTCGGTTTCCTTTTTCATTCAACCACCACATATACCCATAGTTCACATTGGGTGTTGAAGGGGTAGTCGCCTGGGTTATCCAATTTTCACTTAGGAGGGTTTTGTCTTTCCATCGTCCGCCATTGGCAAAGAGCAGACCAAAACGAGCCATGTCTTCGGTGTGAATAAAAATTCCAGCCCCAGAATGACCGCCTCCGGTGACCGATTTCATTTTTAAGCCATCAATGGTCGTCCATGCATGGTCGTAACCGAACCAACGCCAAGTGGTAGACGCGCCAATGGCATCCATAAGGTTTTCTTTGAGCACCTTGGGCAAAGGATTCCGCCAGAGATGTGTTAGGGAATAAGACAGAACATTTACCCGAACGTCATTGTATTCCATCACCGTGCCGGGCTCCCGAAGTTCTCGGAATTTCCAATCGTCCAAACTTCCTTCTCTAGGAGGTCGGTCTGCCCAGTCATGCAAGCCCCAAAGGCTTCCTGACCAATCTGAATTTTGTTGTAGCAAGTGTTCCCAAGTGATTTTGCTATTATGTTCTCCATCAAAAGTGCCATCCCAGATGTAGCGGTCCACCTTGTCATTGGTATCCTTAAGCAACCCTTGGTCATAAGCAAGGCCCGCCACGGTCGACAAAAAACTTTTGGTGACGCTGAAAGTCATGTCTACCCTTTGGGTATCACCCCATGAGGTTAGCAGGTATCCATTTTTCAGAATCATTCCTGCTGGGCCACCTCTTTTTTTGGTTGGGCCCAAAATCTCATGAAAAGGTTCCCGTTGAAACCCCTTTAAAATGGCTTGTCGTAAATCACGAGAACCGGAATATTCATTTTCTTTGGCGAAGGAAACGGCCATGCTTAGTTTTTCGATGTCGTATTTGAACTGTCCTTTTTCAGCCTTTTTCCATTCCGCATTTCGTTCAGGAAAATAGAATTCCTGCCCAACCAAAACCGAAAGACCCAAAAAGAAAAAGCACACAAGTGCCATGAATCTTCTGTAAACCATAGTGTTGATTTTTCAAGGATATGAAGGTAATCAAAGTCATTTGAAATTTGTGGTACGCGGAATAGCGGAGGGATTAAAACCGCTTCTTCATGAGCAACTCACCTTCGGTATCAAAATAGCGCCAGGTTCCCACCTGTTCATCTTTTCTGAAACGCCCTGTTATTTTCTTTTCGCCATTGGGATAGAATTCCTCATAGCGTCCATGTTTAAGCCCATCCTTCAATTCAACTTCATAGCGGATGGCGCCACTACCGTACTTTTTTACAAAGGATTTTGCCGTAAGGTCAGAAGGATAGATTGGTTTCAGTTGGAACACAGATTCGGTAGGGGCTTGCGTTTTCGGTACCGTTGGTTTGGAAACCATTGTTTTAGGTTCCTCGCGGAACTGTTCATTTTGCTTTACCGTTTCCACATTTTGATAGTTGACTACCATACGGCTTTGAAATAGGTCGTCTTCTGGTGTAAACTGCAAACCTACTTGTGGAAAACAGATGATAAAATCCTTGTTTTTGCGCATTTGGGTTCGGGTAGGTCCATCAGCCAAAGCGTACATATTATCATACAGCACTGGAATATTACTGTAGACAAACAAACTTGATTTTCGCTCGAACTTTTTATTGAACGCCCGAAAATCTTCCGAATTGGAAAGCGTTTCCTTGTCCTCTACGTTGTTGATGATTTCTTTTAGCGTGTTTGGACTATTGCTAAATACCACATAGTCATCAATGGAAGTGAAATAGGGTTTATCCAAAGCATCAAAACGATTGCCCAATAGAATCTTAAAGAAACCCTTGATGGACAAAAAGTTGATATCATATCCCTTATAAGAAACGGCCTTGAACTTTACCGGGGTCTTTTTTCGGATTTGATTAAGGACAAAATCCAAGTTGGTTTTCGCATCGTCTTTATCGCGTGTTTTGAGCACAACGGCCACCTCATTTTTTCCTTTGGTGATGTTGGATTGAATCTGTAACAGGGCAATTTCATCCCCAATCCAACTCACAAAGTTCTCTTTGATGTCGATTTTCAGGAATTTTTCCATCTTTTGGATTCCTGAGCGATAGGAAGCGAACTGTTCGGGATTATTCTCTTGAACTGCCTCAAAATTTTCATAGAATTCCGAAAAGCTATCAAACCCATAGCTGATGTAGAGGGCTGTTCGTTTCGGGGCAATCTCTGGGATAGTCCTAGCCGCTGTTCCCGATTTTTGAAGGGCTTCCAAGTAATATTCGTTGGCAAAACTAATATTGGTATACCCATTCGCCGTAATGGTACTATTGCGTTCCAAATCAAAATGAAATCCCGAAAAAAGAAAGTTTTCGCTCAAACGCTTCACCCAATCTCCTGGACGGTCTGAATACCTTCTGAAGTAGTCATCAAAGTAGTCATATTGCATATAAACCCTGAACAAATCCTCTTAACCTACCTTTTGGTTGACTTCAATAAAATTCAAATCCCGACCCAATACGGGTTCATTGTATTGGTCAATGGAAGCCTCGACCAAAGCGTGGGTATACGACGCAATCATTTGGTTTTTGACAAAGGAGAGATGAAGGGTCTGTTTACTGTTTCGGTCAAAAATCTCCAAGATTTCATGCCCCTTGTACTCCCTCTTGCTTAGGGTGTAATTGTCGTTCAGTAAGGTATTGAGATACGTTTTGAGCAACTTCAACTTAGCGATGCGCTTCAGGTCCAGCACGTAAAATATCCCATAATCCTTTGGCGAAATCATGTGGATGGAAATAAAAAGGGAACGGTCATCCAAAAACTCAAAAAGTTTTCGTTGATCGTTAAAGATGGTATCTACCCGTTGGATGTTGCTCGTTAATTCGGAGAAGTAGTCATTCTTGATGAGATGACTCCATGCTTCACTTTCGCTTACCTTTTCCCAACTCTTCACGGGATGCTCCGATTCCACTACGAAAACTGCATCTTTCGGAATCAAATAAATGGATTGCAAATTGCTTTTAGGCGATAGGGTCAACAGGTATACCAAATACAATATGTAGGCTAGGGCCGCTGCAATGAGGACTAGGAATATTTTTTTTCGGCTCACGAACAAAAGAATCTAAGAACAGAACGAATTCTTTC
>JBCBCH010000139.1:0-6711 GCA_038530835.1 Bacteroidota bacterium
GTTCCGCTTGAATGATATCGTGCCCATCGGGAAGAATATCGGCACTTACATGAACGGGGTCTTGTACAACTCTTTTGATAGCAAAGGTGCCTGCTTCAAGCTGTGGGCGTATATTTTCAATAACCACCCGTTGTTGTTTGAGCATATCTCGGTTTTAGTTGGTCTTTACCATAAATATAGGCAATATCGCAGAACCCATTCACCCCTATTGGGCTTTTGCAAAAAATCATTTTTTGTACCTCGTTTATTTTTTGGAACGCTTTTTGAAAAGTACTTTCCAAACAGAATCAAAAATCAAGAATCATGAAGAAAATCAATACGTTTTTAGCAGCTTGCTTAGTAATCTTTTTAGTCGCCTGTGAGGGTCCAGCAGGACCTCCTGGATTTGATGGATTTGATGGACTGGATGGACAAGATGGATTGGATGGCGTAAATATTACAGGGCAAATCATTGATATTGAAGGTACATTCTCCACGGCGAATGATTTTGCTATTTTCTTCGAATTTCCCCAAACCATTGAGGTATTCGATACCGATGTGGTTTTAGTCTATTTGTTGTTTGAACAACTGGAAGATTCGCAAGGCGGCGCTCCAATTGATGTGTGGAGGTTATTACCACAAACGCGAATCTTGAACCAAGGGCTTTTGCAATACAATTATGACCATACTTTTTTGGATGTCAACATATTTTTGGAGTCAGACTTTGACTTGACCACCCTACCTGCTGGGGATACCGATAATCAAGTATTTCGTATCGCAGTAGTACCCGCTGACCAGTTGGCTGGGGGGAGAATGGATACCTCCAATGTAACCGCCGTAATGGGATTGTTAGGAGTAGAAGAAAACACAATTCAAAAAATTACTTTAGAGTAAGCAAACCCACCCTTTTCACAAGCCCTATCCTTGCGGATTAGGGCTTTTTTTGTTTCTGGTCGCCAAGCCTTAATTTTGAAAGGAAGGAAATCTTTTTTCGACCAAAAAGAAAATAAATAACTTGGGAATAAAATTGCTTTGGTTAAGTTTAGTGTTGATGATAGGTTGTAATGGTGTTTCAAAAGAAACGAAGCATTTCAATACCGAATCCAAGGAAGCCAAAGAATATCCGATTACCAAAACCGATGCCGAATGGCGCGCCCAACTTTCGGATATAGAATATTATGTTTTGCGAAAAGCTGCCACCGAAAATGCGTTCAGCAGTGAGCTGTTAAACAATACCGAAAAAGGCACCTATGTTTGTGCCGCTTGTGCTACCCCACTCTTCCGCAGTGAACATAAATACAAATCCGGAACAGGTTGGCCCTCCTTTGACAGGGAAATTGAAGGAAATGTGGAGTATTCAGTGGATTATAAAATCGGGTATGCGCGAACGGAAGAACATTGTGCTACTTGTGGCGGGCACTTAGGGCATGTATTTGATGATGGCCCCATCGCTACAACAGGTAAAAGACATTGCATTAATGGAGTCGCATTGGACTTTGTGCCAGACTCAAAATAAACCTCTTAACGAAATTAGTTTTTGAAAAAGTACAGCGTAGAAAAAAGCGAATCAGAATGGCGGGAACAACTATCGCCAGAATCTTATAAAGTTTTACGACAAAAGGGAACCGAATATCCCCATACAGGACAATTCAACCTTCATTTCGTCAAAGGCAACTACCACTGCAAAGCGTGTAATGCCAAATTGTTTGAAAGCCAACACAAGTTTGAAAGTGGTTGCGGTTGGCCCTCTTTTGACCAAGCCGTAGAGGGTGCTATTGAGTATATAAGAGATACTTCGCACGGTATGATTCGAACCGAAACAGTTTGCGCCAATTGCGGCAGCCATTTAGGACATGTTTTTGATGACGGTCCTAGAGAAACTACAGGCCAGCGGTATTGCATCAATTCAGTAAGTCTTGATTTTGAAGGTGACTCAGAATGACGCCTTTTGAAAAAGCATATCTGACCAGTGCCCGCGCCGAGTTGATGCGCTACAAAACCATGGCCGAAAAGACATTCGACCAAGTGGATGACGAACAGTTGTTTTGGCGCCAATCAGCATCCGATAATTCCATCGCCTTCATTGTGAAACATATTGTCGGCAACATGCGCAGCCGATGGACCAACTTCTTCACCGAAGATGGTGAAAAATCGTGGCGGAATAGAGATACGGAGTTTGAAGGGCCCTATGCAAGTCGAACAGAGATGCTTACTGCATGGCAAGGGGCTTGGGATATTCTTTTTTCGGTACTTGATAGCATTGACCAGGAGAACTACAACCACACCGTCAAAATTCGCGGTGAAGTGCACAGCATTCCTGCCGCTTTGAACCGTCAATTGGCCCATTACGCCAGTCACGTTGGACAAATCGTGTTTTTGGGCAAAATGTTGAAAGGCGAAAGTTGGACTTCCCTTTCCATCCCCAAAGGAAAATCCGATGCTTTTAATGCTTCGATGTTCAAGCCAAAGTCTTGAGCGCGAGCACTTCCTTTTTTCCATGAAAACAGAGTTGGCAAATGGTATGGTAATTCCGTATTTTTGCAGCTGTTTCTGAAAAACCAAATTTCTTTAAATCCATCAAAATCGAGTAAAATGAGCAATTTCGATGTTATTGTTTTAGGTAGTGGACCCGGCGGTTATGTTACCGCGATACGCGCTTCGCAACTTGGCATGAAAACGGCCATTGTTGAAAAAGAAAGCCTAGGGGGTGTTTGTTTGAATTGGGGTTGTATTCCTACCAAAGCATTGTTGAAATCTGCACAAGTGTTCGAGTATTTGAAACATGCCGAAGACTATGGCCTAAGCGCCAAAAAAGTAGAACACGATTTTGATGCCGTAGTGAAGCGTAGTCGGAATGTTGCGGATGGTATGAGCAAGGGCGTACAGTTCTTGATGAAGAAAAACAAAATCGAGGTCCTCGAAGGTTACGGCAAGGTGATGCCAGGCAAAAAAGTAGTGGTAAAAGGAGAACATGGAGACCCTGCGGAATATACTGCCGACCATATCATCATTGCCACTGGTGCTCGCAGCCGGGAACTTCCTAGCCTTCCGCAAGATGGTAAAAAAGTCATCGGATACCGCAAGGCCATGACCTTGGAAAAACAGCCCAAAAAGATGATTGTTGTAGGGAGCGGTGCGATAGGTATAGAATTCGCCTACTTCTACAATTCCATGGGTACTGAAGTGACCGTTGTGGAATACCTACCCAACATTGTGCCTGTAGAAGATGAGGATATTTCCAAGCAGTTGGAGCGCACCTTCAAAAAATCAGGTATCAAAATAAAAACCTCGGCAGAGGTAACCAGTGTCGACACTAGTGGAGATGGTGTCAAAGCTACGGTCAAAACCGCAAAAGGGGAAGAAGTTTTGGAAGCAGACATCGTACTTTCTGCGGTTGGTATCAAAACCAATATCGAAAACATTGGCTTGGAAGATGTCGGCATTGCTACTGACCGAGATAAAATACTGGTAAACGACTATTACCAAACCAACATCCCTGGCTATTACGCCATTGGTGATGTTACCCAAGGGCAAGCGCTAGCGCATGTCGCTTCTGCGGAAGGGATTCTTTGTGTCGAAAAAATTGCAGGAATGCACGTCGAGCCATTGGACTACGGAAACATCCCAGGATGTACCTATTGTATGCCAGAAGTAGCTTCTGTTGGACTTACAGAAAAGCAAGCCAAGGAACAAGGATACGATATCAAAGTGGGTAAATTCCCATTCTCGGCAAGTGGAAAAGCCAAAGCTTCTGGAAATTCAGATGGTTTCGTAAAGGTAATTTTCGATGCCAAGTATGGCGAATGGCTTGGATGCCACATGATTGGAGCGGGAGTAACGGATATGATTGCCGAGGCTGTAGTTGCTCGTAAGTTAGAAACTACAGGACATGAGGTCTTAAAAGCCATTCACCCCCACCCGACCATGAGTGAAGCGGTGATGGAGGCGGTTGCCGATGCCTACGACGAAGTAATCCACCTATAATCCATGCTCAAACTTTTTAGGGCTACGGCTATTCTCGAAGGAATTTCCTATCTCCTCTTGTTTGGATTCACCATGCCCCTGAAATATTGGGCTGGGATACTGGAACCCAATAAAGTTGTAGGGTATGCCCATGGAATTCTATTCATCCTTTATGGGGTGCTTGCTGTGGTGTTTTGCTGGGAAAGAAAATGGAGCATCAAACGTTTTTTGATACTATTCGTTGCTTCGTTATTACCTTTCGGGACGTTTTATGCGGACAAGAAGTATTTGCAGAATATTCCAGCTACCTAAAGCTTTCAATGGCCAAATCGTAACTTGAAAGTCCAAAACCTAGAATAACACCTTTGGCCCCTGCGGAAATATAGGATATATGTCGAAACTCCTCACGTTGGTGCGTATTGGAGATGTGCACCTCGACCACAGGCGTCTCAATGGCCTTTACCGCATCACCAATCCCCACGGAAGTATGGGTATACGAAGCTGCGTTTAAAACAATTCCATCATAGGAAAAACCCACTTCTTGAATTTTGGAAATCAATTCGCCCTCAATGTTTGATTGATAGTACTCCAAAGCGATGTCCGAATACTTTTTGCGCAATTCTTCAAAGTACGCCTCAAAAGTGGTCCCACCATAGATTTCAGGTTCGCGTTTACCAAGTAGATTCAAGTTGGGCCCATTGATAATCATGATTTTCATATCTCCAAAAGTAAATGAAAAAGGGCGGTAAACATACCGCCCTTCCAAATTCCGTTGCTAGCTCGTCTTAGTTGAAGGCATACTTTATACCAAATCCAAAGGCTCCAGCTTCCCCGTCTCCTGCATCGCTGATTACGATAGATGGCCGCCAATCAAAATTGACTACGAGAGGTACACCATTGATTTTAAAATCCAATCCAGCGTGTGGACGAAGGGCAAAAATATTGTCAAAGTCATCAACCAAAATGATACTCGGTCCAATCCCCGCATACCAACGCAAGCCAGGTGCGCCAGCAAATTGATCGTGGTAAGAGTAAAGTGTAGTGATGATTGTAGCCCCATCTTCGAAGCCTAAATCTGCCTGCCCAACATGATTGCTAGAGAAAAAGTATTTTCCGCTAGGGCCCACAAAAGTGGCGTTATCGTAGATGTCGATACCAAGCCCAACAGCTCCTGTATAGCTGGTTTGAGCGAAGGTTACCGTTGCAAATAATAGCATACCCAAAAAGGTTATCATCTTTTTTTTCATGTTCATAAGGGTTTAATTGTTAATAGTTTTTGAATTGATTGTTGATTCAGATTACTTGGGATTTATTTTCCTTAGAAGGGTAAAGCCATTTACCTTCCATGGATAAAAAACACTAACCATCCATTTTTTAAGCGTCTTGCCCTTGGCTTGACTCTATAAGAACATACGGATTAAAACAGGAAAAGGACGCCAGCGGTTACGATTCCGAAAGTACCTTCGTTATCCACAGCCCTGTAGGAAAGTGCTATTTCCGTTGTTCCAGAAATCTGTACGCCGACCATGGGAGCATAGTAAAATCCACCATCATTTCCTTCATTAATACCAATAGCGTAGCCTATGTCTCCACCAAACTTAAAGTCTGGTGTAATGAAAATACGGGTAGAACCTGCGATAGGTAAAAACTGCACATCTTCGAAGTCCAATTCAATTTCAATGAAATCGCCGGATACCGTTTCGGTCTTACCAAAGGCATTGATGAATCCCGTAGCAAATCCAAAATCCAACGTTTTGGATACTCCCCAATGGTAATTCAAATCCACACCAATACTAAAACTAGAAAAGTCGGCTGCATCGCCAACCGGTAATCCTGCATGAAAGCCCGCCCTAAAATTTGTACGGTCGGTTTGGGCCGAAAGGGTTAACACGCCAATACTTGCGAATACTACAAAAAGAAAAAGCTTTTTCATCATGTTAAATTTGGTTGAGTACCTATAACGTAATCCAAAGCTTGGTAGTATTCTTACGTAGTCTGTAAACCAAAAAAAGATTGAAGAACATTACAAAAAACGATACCCCAATCCTATCGTCCAATAGTGTGTTCTTACTTTTATATCATCATCTCCAGTAAAGGAATTGCTGAATTGATAGGCATAACGGGCCTTAAGACGCAAGTCATAGCTGATATCAAATCCAATACCGCTTGCTGCACCAAACGACAAGCCGGTAAACCCATCTGGGATTTCTTCCAGACTGAAGTTGAACTGCGGTCCTGTGGAAAGGCTCAACTGGTCCGTAAGTTTAAACTCAGCAAGAATGGGTACCAATATCGCATTCGCATCCTCTATTCCCGCGAATAGCAATTCAGAATGAACACCAAACCCCTGATTGACTTCAAAATAGGCGAATCCACCGGCATAAAATCCTGAATTTGTTGTTGTCTCCGTGGTGTTGTCTTGCTTTGAACTCAAGTTTGCACTGGCAAAACCACCCGTTATTCCCCAATGGACATTTTGCCCGTGTCCAAAAAAAGCCCATCCCAAAAGGCAAGCGGTCAAAGTAATGTATTGTTTCATACGGTTTTTTTGAATGCCGTGAAAGTAGTGGGTCAATGAAAAGACTCCTCCTCCCAGTTGACGGTTGCCATGTTTGACTTGACCAAATTCCATTGCTGAGAAAAAGGCAAATGTGTTAACTTGTCCATGCGAAATGAGGTGGAAAGACGCTTTACAGGATTATCAACACTATTTGGGCATTGAACGGGGCTTGTCTGAAAACTCCATAAAAAGCTACCGGCGCGACGTGC
>JBCBCH010000140.1:0-6666 GCA_038530835.1 Bacteroidota bacterium
AAAAAATCAACTATGGTTTTATCAAAAAACATACCTCCAATTTTGATGCTTGCAAACAAATGGCTTTCAAGCTTTCACTCAGCGAGGCCGCCAAAAAATGTGGAATCCCGCTAGAAGACATTAAAAAAGCCGCGAAAACCATTTCCAATGCGAAAAACTTTATTAGCATGTGGACCATGGGGCTCAATCAAAGCGTAATTGGAGTCGACAAAAACCTATCACTCCTGAACTTGTCGTTGCTTACCGGCCAAATTGGCAAGCCTGGTTCAGGCCCTTTTTCACTTACGGGCCAACCTAATGCCATGGGAGGACGTGAAGTAGGTGGAATGGCAAGCTTACTTGCTGCGCACCGAGATTTGGGCAACCCAAAACATCGTAAAGAGGTGCAAGAGTTTTGGGGTGGAAAACCCATTAAGCAAGAACCGGGTTTAACCGCAACCGAAATGTTCAATGCACTTGAAAAAGGAACACTAAAAGCCATTTGGATTATCTGTACGAATCCTGCAGTGAGCATGCCCAACGTACACAAAGTAGAAGCAGCCTTGAAAAAGGCCAATTTTGTTATCGTTCAAGATATTTCACACAATTCGGAGACCACCCAATTTGCTGATCTCTTGCTTCCAGCCGCAGGTTGGCTGGAAAAAGAAGGAACGATGACCAATTCCGAACGCCGTATCAGCTATTTACCCAAGGTTATTGATGCCCCTGGCGAAGCTTTGCCCGATGCTGAGATTCTTTGGCGTTTTGGGCAAGAAATGGGATTTCATGGATTCGATTTTCAAACCGCCAGCGAAGTTTATGATGAATACGCCTTAATGACCAAAGGCACCAACATTGATGTATCAGGTTTGTCCTATGCGCGCTTGAAAAGCGAAGGCAGTTTTCAATGGCCTGTTCCCCATAAAAACCATTCGGGTACGCCAAGGTTATTCCATGACCAAACCTATTTCACGGCCAACGGTAAAGTCCATTTTAATGCCCCGAAAAAGCTCCTCAACCAATCGGAACAGACCGATAGTGAATACCCGTTGATATTAAATACAGGAAGAGTGCGGGACCAATGGCATACGCGTACCAAAACAGGAAAAGTAAAACGGCTACTGACCCATACCCCTTCGCCTTATCTTGAAATGAATCGGGTAGATGCATATGTTCTAGGTATAAAAGAAGGCGATATCGTTGTGGTAAAAAGTAGGCGTGGTAGCGTTCAAGTCAAAGCAAAAATCAACTTTGATATTCGTGAAAAGGTTGTGTTTTTGCCAATGCATTGGGGGAAAATATTGAATGGTGACTTTAGTAGGGCCAATAATTTGACCAATGATTTGGTCGACCCTATCTCTAAGGAACCTGATTTCAAGTACTGTGCGGTAAACGTTTCCAAATACCAAAAACCCAAACAGAAAGTTGTAGTGATTGGTGCAGGAGCAGCAGCATACCGCTTCATTCAGACTTATCGAGAAAAGAATCGAGCCGATGCTTTGCATGTCTTCTCCAAAGAGCCCTATCCATTTTACAATCGGGTACTGCTCCCAGAATATGTAAATGAAGAATTGCCGTGGGAGGCCTTGCAAAAACTGAAGCAAGGCGAACTGGAAAAATTGGACGTTCAGCTTTATCCCAATAATGGTATTACCGAGGTCAACTCCGAAGAAAAATTTGTGGTTGATGCCAAAGGAACGAGACATTCTTATGATGTGCTGGTCATGGCAACCGGAAGCCGAGCGTTTGTTCCTACGGAAGTACAAATGGACCTCCAAGGGCGTTTTACCATGCGAGAGCGAACCGATGCAGATAAGCTTAAACGGTATTTGAAGGAAACGGATTTACCCCCAAATGAGCAACATGTTGTTATCGTTGGTGGTGGACTTTTGGGATTGGAATTGGCTGCATCCCTGAAAAAAATTGATATTAATATCAGCATCATCCAACGAGCACCTCGACTTATGGAGCGACAATTGGATGCCGTCGCCAGCCGCCTTCTAGCCGAGGATGTTTTGGAACGTGGGATTAACTTATACTTTGACAATGAAGTCAGCACGGTTTTCGAGGATGTTGAACGAAAACACTCCCTTCTCGTGAATTTAAAGACCGGCCGAACCATTAGCTGCAATGCGATTGTGTATGCCATTGGAACCCGGCCTAATATTGCCTTGGCTAAACAGGCAAATTTAGAAACCCGAAGAGGGGTTTTGGTGAACCCTTATTTGCAAACCAGTGCACCCGACATTTTCGCTTTGGGCGAAATCGCCGAATTTGAAAATTCTCTTTTCGGAATCACATCTGCCGCAGAACAGCAAGCGGATGTGGCTGCCAAATTTATTCTTGGAGATAAAGGAAGTTTTTACAGCGGTTCCGTGCTCATGAATATCCTGAAGTTTGAAAACCTTGACTTGTGCAGTATCGGCATGGTCAATCCGCCTATCAATGACGATAGCTACGAAGAAATCATATTAATGGATGTTCGTAAGCGGTTCTACAAAAAGTGTATCGTAAAAGATGATACGCTGATGGGAGCCATATTGATGGGAGACAAAAACGAATTCGCCGAATTCAAAAGACTGATTGAAGAAGAAATCGAACTTTCAGAGAAAAGAGATGAACTGCTGCGCGGAGCTCCAAGTGGAGAGCCGTTAAAAGGTAAACTGGTATGCTCTTGCAGTCAAGTGGGTGATGGGAACATTCGTGACGCCATACAACATGGCTGTACGAATTTTTCCGAACTCTGTTCGCAAACTGGTGCTGGTCTGGGTTGTGGTAGCTGTAAACCCGAGGTAAAAACATTGCTGGATATGGAATTAAAAGTGGTTGTAAAGTAAGTTTCGACATGAATGATGATTTGCATAGGATTTTTATCAAGGGCGGGGTCACTTCTCCAGGTGAGCTCAAGGACAGTATCACCATGCTGGAATCCACGGGGTTGAACCAAGTATATTTTGGATCACGTCAAGACTTGTTGTTTCCTTTAAAGGCGTCGCATAAAACCGCTTTGGAAAACGCTTCTGCTTACAACACCAATGTCATAGGAGATAGAGATTTTCAAAACATCGTTTGCTCCTATGTTTCCGCAGATATTTTTGAAATGACCCATTGGCTCAAAGGTTCTACGTACCTCTATATTCTAGAGCGTTTTGATTACCTCCCCAAGTTGAAAATCAATATTACGGACCCCAAGCAGCGTTTGGTTCCCCTTTTTAGTGGAAATCTGAATTTTATTGCATCTGAACAGGAAGATTATTGGTATTTATACCTCAACCTTTCTGATGTTGGTGTCTCGGGGTATTATCCCGTTTTGATTTATAGTTGGGACATCGTTTCCGTTTCCCGCACTATCGAGAAGATATATCGAACTGCTGAAGATTTAGAAGATTTGTTCGCCCTACTCAACCAAAGCATTGATACCAATAACAAGAACATCGATAAGGGCCTGGAAATCCCTTATCTTACTTTTCCGTATTACGAGGGAATGAACCGTATGGGGCTAGATCAATATTGGCTCGGATTGTATTGGCGCAACAACCGTTATGATTTGAATTTTTTGAAAGATTTTTGCGGTTTTTGTTTGGACAACTCCATTGGAAAAATCTGTATTACCCCTTGGAAATCTTTTATCGTAAAGGGCATAAAGCAAAAAGCGCGTGTTGAATTGGAGCGTTTTATTGGGCAACGCGGTATTAACGTGCGGCATTCCCAACTTGAAATGAATTGGCATTTGCCCGTAGATGATGAGGATGCTTTGGAATTAAAAAAGTTCTTGGTCCGTAGCTTCGACCAAAATGACATCAGCACCTATGGCCTCACCTTCGGCATTAGCAATGATGTCGGCAAGCGGTCACATTTTGCATCAGTAATCATCGAAAAAAACCAACCTCCTTCCATTATCAAAGACTTTTCGGTAAGACCGACTTACAATGTGCTTCATTTTGAAGGTTTTGACCCCAATACCCACAATTACATTTCCTATGCACAAGATGTAGATAAAATTGATCTGCCCGGTTTGCTAATGGAATTGAGCAAGAAATACTTTCAACAATTGGGACATGAAAAAGCCATTGCCGAAGAAGTCCTTACCAAAGAAACCACTGAAATTCCAGTATTTCAATGCAGTGCTTGCCTTACCATTTATGATGAAGCCTTGGGCGACCCTAAGCAAGGGATTCCTGTTGGCACAGCATTTGAAAATTTACCGGAAACCTACTGCTGTCCGGTTTGCGAAGCAGGAAAATCCAGCTATCATCGCACAAAAATCTCCTTGCAAAAAGCATAGCTTTCCTAATCCAACTCTGGATTAAGGCTTCCAAAGCAACCCTATTCCAGCATATTGGTTCACATACCCCCGAAATGAACGAGCTGAAAGACTTACGGTATTGGTTTCCCTGATTCGACTATACGCCCTGCCGGTAAACATAAGTCCTTTGATAGGAAGCTGGTGCTCAAATCGCAGGGACAAATCCGTGTATTCATAGCGCAAGGATTCATTGGTTCCTGGAGCTTGTATGGCCGTATACTCTCGAATTTGGTATTTGATTGCGGCATTGATTTTGGTCTTCTCATTGTCAAAACGAAGGCGCAAGCCAGGGCCATATTGACTAAACCCGGATTGGCCTTCCATACGATCAAAGCGCGAATAATAGGTCAGCTGCGGTGTCAATTCAAAAACGCCGTTCAAGGGCAACTGGTAGAACGTTGTCGCCTTGAAATAGTCCCAATCGCGTTTTCCATTTTGGAGCGTATCTTCTGCGTTGAAGGTTTCGTACTGGCGTTTTTTATAATAGGTGTTGAATCCAAAGGAATGCTCATATCTGCCAGGACGAAACTCCTGCCGTGTACCCAATTGCACACCCAATTCATTGAACTGAAGGTCACGCACTCCATACGCATCAAAATTTTTGAAGTTGTAAAAACCTTCCAATCTTGTCTTGTTCTTTTTGAACGGCTTTGATTCCAAACCTATGGCAGCGCCATAGTTGGTAAAGCCCAAAGGGTTGACCAAAACATCTTGCGCGCCATCCAATCCTTCCCGATTCATCCGTTCAAAATTTGCTTCAACCAACAGTTTTGTCTTGTTGGAAAACTTACGGTCATATCGAACCCTGGCTTCCAAATTCCAATAACTATCCTCGGGATTTTGTTGAAACACACGGGTCGATGGCGATACCGAAAAGCGAATCCTGTTTTCTTTCCATTTATAGCGATAGTTGTAGTCAAAATACGCGTCCAAATACCCGCTACTGGCAATTAAGTCACTATCCGTTAGCAAGGAGTCGTTGACCAAAAGTTGGTCAGGACTTTTGAAATAATTGTATTCGTAGCCGGTTTGTGTCCCTAGTGCAAAGCGATGCCGTTCTTGGGTGAAGCCAAATGTCGAAATAGAAAGTATTAGTAAAACGATGGTATTTCTCATAATTCTTTTTTAATGAAGTTGTGATAGTTTGGATAGCAATCCAGATTTGTTGACCAGTTGAATTCCCAGTCCGGGACGTACATTAATTTCCATGATTTGGGGGCCTTTGACTTTATCAATAACCAAATCGATACCCAGGTAGTCCAGAGGGAAAACCTTTGCGGTTTTTTTGGCCAACTGTAACATGGTAAACCAATAGGGTATTTTTTTACCCTCCACTTGGGTTGTATTGTCTGGATGATGATTCTTATAAGATTTGCCATTGTAAACCTGGGTTAAAACACCTTCCTTTATGTCCACCCCTATGCCTACGCCGTTTTGATGCAAATTGGCCTTTCCATCGGAGGTTGATGTGGGCATTCGAAGCATGGCCATCAAAGGTTCTCCTTTAAGCGTAATAATCCTGAAATCGGGTACACCTTCGTCATAGATTTCCGCAAAAAAAGGATGGGGTACGATACATTCTTCAATGAGACAAACGTCTTGCGATGCCATGGAATACAAACCAGAAATAACTCCTGTGATATGTTGAAACACTTCCACATCCGAGATTGTTTTTCCGCTACTCTCCCACTGTCCGCGTGTCCCTCTTCGTAAAATCTTGATGCCACCACCACCGCAGCCCCTTGCGGGCTTAATCACTAAAGCGGAATGATTTTGCAGCCCTGCCCAATGCGATTTGATGTCGCTAATTCTTTCAATTACAGCATAGGTATTCGCGCAGGCAATGTTGTTTTCGTGCAAAATCATCTTGGTCTTGACCTTGTCGTCCGCCAAGACGTAGTCTTTTCTTTTGTTATGGGGATAAATGAATTCAATATTGCGCCTATTTAGACCAATGACCCCCTTGGGGTTTTTGACCTGAAACCATTTTTGCAGCATGTTTAGGAGAATTTTGGGTTAAGTAAGGGTTGAAATCGAATCAGCTCTGTCCATCTCAGACCAACATATCGCCCCAAAAGCATACAGGCCGAAATCACCAAAAGCAAAATCTCAGGAAACACTATAAGTACCTCATCCAATCCTTTTATGGAAAAGAGCAAAAAACAAACACTTACAGCCAATAACGTTTGAAACAACGTACTCTTGGCTTTCTGAAAACCATCTTCAAGAATCAACTTTGAAAACCGTTCTGCGGATATGGTCAAAATGATTGTGGGAAATAGGGTCAACGCGCTCAACCACGAAATCTGCATAAGTTCACCGACATAGTTTCCCAAGGCCATGACCAATACCATCAAGGTTAGTGAAATAACCAACTTTGG
>JBCBCH010000141.1:0-6640 GCA_038530835.1 Bacteroidota bacterium
AAAAAGTCAAAAATCACCTCAGTTTGTATAGAACTGTTGTATTCCTCGTAGAATATTCCCTAATCAACCAAACTATTTTATCAGAATACACTTACAAAACGGCAAATAATTCTAAATATTTCAATTAAAGCCTACTCTTCATCTTTCGAGGCGTCGTCCACATTCTTTAAATCCTTCAAGAGTTTCATAAACTCCGAGTAATCATCCCCTTCCTCAAAACTCCTTTTCACAGGATGAAGAAAAGCTTCTAAATCGACAGGGCCGCCGTCATATTTTATTTTCCATATTTTGATGATTTCTTCCAATCGCTCAATACTCTCCTCTATATTTTGAACCCTTTTATCGGTTGGAATTTCTTTGAAGGATATTTCCTGTACTTTTTTGGATTCCCTTTCCTCTTTGATGCTAATAGCTTGTTCTCTAAATAACCTTGCCTGTTCTCTTTCCTTTAGCGCTTCGCTTCTCTGCTTATCCGCAAGACTTTCGCGGATTTCTACTTCGGACAACAAATAACGCTCCCCCAGAATTCTGTTGCGCCTGACAAAAGGTAAAAGCCATTCAACAAACCTTCGAAAATTACTGATTTCTCCAACGTCACCCGTAGCTCCTTTTTTTGGAGTGCCCTTGTATTTTTGAAGGAATCTTTTTTTATCTTCAAATTCCATCATATTCCATGGTTAAAGATTCGATACCTTCAAGTGAAAAATTTAGTCCGCTCCCACCCATCAATCTGTAGAGGAGTGATAGCTCGGCAAAAAACTCTGCAACCAATTCCGGCGGAGCATTGCCAGGGTCTATCATCAGCTCAAATTCAATTGGTTTATATCTGCTGTTCATTCCCAATTTGAATGCATCCTCCTCTATATATTGGGGTAATTCAACAAATGAATTCCCAACAGTTCGATTGTAATTCTGATATTCCTTACGGGATAAAAAGGGTTTAACCGTATAAAGCAATTCCGAAACAGTTATTATCGCCCCATATGTAGGTGAGAAGTACATCGTCTGGAAAATTTCTAGATAAGCGCTTGTCAGAGCCGAATCATTTTTAAAATAAGCCGCAGCTCTTGAAGTTTCTCTATATTTCTGCAAAAAATCCAGGGCATCATTGAACCTCAACAAAATCCCTGTTTGTAAAAGTGTTTCTATCCTTTTCTCAAATATTGGAGAATTTGGTTCCATTTTTTTGACCAATGCCCCAACCCTTGCTACCTCATTTACATCTTCATGAACAATCGTGGCCATAAAAAGATCTTCCACTTTAACATGCTTATCATAAGGCAAAAACTTTAGCACTATATTCATAAAGTTGTCTGCCAGTTCTTTCCAACTTTTCTCCATAATAAAAATTAGGTTTTATTCCAGGCTAGGGCTTGGCGTTTGTTGCTGTTCAATTCTTTTCAATAGGGATTTTAGGTCGTTTAGTGTATTAATAGCATAGATTGCTCCCTTGAACTGAACAAAACCGTTTAATAACTCTCCACCCCTGGTAGGGTGGAAAAGTTCCCTGATATCTACGTCCAAAACTTCAGCCATATTAATTAGCGTGTCGAACTTAGGTTTTGTACGACCGCTTTTGAATGCACTGGCTGAAGTGGGGGAAACCCCCATCCTTTCTGCAAACTCTAGGTTTGATATTCCCTTTTCCTTCAATATTTCATCGATTCTCAACATGCCACAAAGATACAAAATACAATCAACTGTTATATTTTATGTTAAAATAAAAGCATTAATTGTATAATATAAAAGTATTACTTACATTTGAGCATCAAATAAAACAAAGACTAATATTATGACTCCATTTAACCCAAACAATTTCGATGAGGTATGGGCCGCTGCTGCGGCTTTCAAGAACACGCCTAGCAGTCAAAACAGGACGGCACTTGAAGACGCTACCGCAAAACTTAGAAACTCACTAATCCAAAAATCCTAAAATATGAATACACAGATATCAAAAAAGAATGCAATTGTAATTCTCGAAAACGTAATGAAACAACAATCTCTACTTCATAAGGTAGAAAACATAGCGGGAGTGGTTATTAGTGAATATTGTGGCGGGCTTGGCTGTGTTGAAGTGATTTTCAATGTTGATTTTTCAGAGATGGAAAAAAAAGACTATGACATGTATTTTGAGCCTTATATTAAAATGATTGAGAATGAAAAACTAGATTTCCAAGACAAGGCAACAAAGCTCTATAAAACATACTCCGAGATTAGTAAGGTACACAGTCGTAGGGAGTTATTGAAAGCTAAAATTCCATATGATGATGCAATCTTATTGATTAAAAACCGGATATTGGATTATTGCCTTTGGTTAAATTTAGCGAACGCTGGCCTGGTTGCCGAAAATTATCATTTTGGCAGCTATGGAGATTTTATTCAAGTAATATTTGAAATACCAGAATGGGTTATGAAAGATGACCTTTACGAAGCATTCTATTTGCCAATTGAGGCTTTTGAGAAAACACATTGTTTTATGGGTGAGGTGAAAATGCAAAAACTTGAATCACTTGGAGAAGAAATCTACCGGAAGATACAAGAAGAAGCCCAAAGACAGCTTACAACTCGCACAATCAAGACCTCAGTAGAAACAGTTTAGTCACCGATTGTTTGATAAATTTCCAGCCTCCTGAAAAGGAGGCTTTTCTTATCAATACAATCTAGCAAACTCAACTTACAGTACATAAATCGTACAAATAAACTAAATAAAAATCCCTAAGAAATTGAATTACAATAACTTAGGGATATAATCAGCGGAGGAAGAGGGATTCGAACCCCCGGAGGTGTGACCCTCAACAGTTTTCAAGACTGCCGCATTCGACCACTCTGCCATTCCTCCTTTTGCGGGTGCAAATATACACCCTTTTTAAAATCTATAAAATTACTTTTTCAAGATGTTTACTTTATCCGCTTTGCCCACAAGGATTACGTCCGTAGTGGACAAAAAAAGCCCGGTTTCAACAATCCCGGGAATGTTGATAAGTCGACTGCTCAAAGCAGCGAGGTCATCCACATCAAAAACGTTGATATCAACAATATAGTTGCCCTCATCCGTAGTGAAGACCTTCCCTTGGTTCTGCCGCAAAATGGGTTTTAGTTGTAGTCTATCCAACTCGGAAATGATACTGTTCGTTGCAAAAGGTATGGTTTCCAAAGGCAGTTTGAACTTCCCAAGGCGAGTAACTTGTTTGCTCGAATCGGTAATGATCACATTAAGTTTTGAATTATGCGCCAGTATTTTTTCTCTTAGCAACGCACCTCCTCCGCCTTTTATCAATTGAAAATTGGCATCGAACTCATCGGCCCCATCAATGGTGAGGTCCAATTGTTTTACATCTTCTAGCGTCGTAAGTGGAATACCAAGCGTTTTGGCCAAAGCTTCGGTCGCATCGGACGAAGGAACCCCTACAATTTTCAATCCTTGTTTGACCATAATACCAAGTGCGTCAACCATGTGGGATGCCGTAGAACCCGTACCAAGACCTACTGTCATTCCATCTTTTACCCATTGAAGTGATGCGGTTGCCGCTATTTTCTTCTCCCGTATTGCAATTTCTTCATTCATGTTATGAGTTTCGAAAAACGAATAATATCGAATTTAAGACTTTAAATAAAGCGCTTTTACACCATTCTAGACATGAATTCCTTTACTTTTATTTCATGATACAAGCGGTAATTTTTGATTTGGATGGAACACTGGTCCAAACCGAAGTGCTCAAAGCCAAGTCGTATGCGAAAGCGACTCAGATTTTGACTAAAAACAGCGTCTCTGAGACTATGGTGCTCGAGGTGTTTCAAAATTATGTAGGATTATCAAGAGAAAAGGTATTAGAGGGATTGGTTCATGATTTTGAGCTGGAACTCAAGGAATCTTTGGAAACAGAAGATGTGGATAATATCGCTAGTCAGCTAATTGAAAAGAGGCTCGCGCTTTATGAAGAAATGCTGAACAATGAGGATTTGTTATCCAAGCAATTCTGTCCCTATTCCTTGGCACTTTTTCATAAGCTCCGTGAGGATGGTTTTAAGCTGGTATTGGCCACAATGTCCCATTTAAAACAAGCCCAGCAGGTTACCACGATGATGGGCATTTATGAAAAGTTTGATTTTGTGTTGACCAAAGACGATGTTGAGGAAGGGAAGCCTGCACCGGAAATTTATGAAAAGGCCCGCTTGAAACTGGGATTGACGGCAGATGAATGTCTCGTGATAGAAGATTCGGTCAATGGCATAAAAGCTGCCCAACACGCCAAAATGCATGTTTTTGCAGTAACAAACGACGTTACCCGAAAGTCAGTTCACGACTGTAAGCTTTTGCCCCCAACTTTTGTGGTAGACAATCTTACCGAACTTACCACAAGAGTTTATGATTTTATCAACGAATCAAAATCAATTGGAAAATAAATTGTTTCTTGTTTTAAAGCGTTTTAAACAAAAATAAATGCCTGGATTTGAACTATTTGGAGACTTGGAACGGGCCTCCGTAAATGAAGTGTTGGATACTGGAGTGCTGATGCGCTATGGTTTTGACGGAATGCGCAAGGATAGATGGAAAGCCTTGGAGTTGGAACAAAAATTAGCCACACGAATGCAAACCAGCTATGCCCATTTGACCAGCAGCGGTACTTCCGCTTTGACGGTAGCTTTAGCCTGCATGGGTATCGGGGCAGGGGATGAGGTAATTATGCCAACCTTCACCTTTGTGGCGAGCTTTGAATCGATTTTAGCGGTGGGAGCGGTTCCCATTTTGGTAGATATTGATGAGACGTTAACGTTGAACCCCATAGCAGTTCGCAATGCGATAACGGAGAAAACCAAAGCCATAATGCCAGTGCACATGTGCGGGTCTATGGCTGATTTGGGCGCATTAAAAGCCATTTGTAAAGAAAAAAATCTGTTGTTACTTGAAGATGCTTGCCAAGCCATTGGCGGAACTTACCAAGGGCAACCCTTGGGAAGTATAGGCGATGCAGGTTGTTTCTCTTTCGATTATGTCAAGACCATTACCTGTGGAGAGGGTGGTGGGCTTATCACCAATTCGGCCGAAATCTATGAGAAGGCCCATAAGTTTTCGGACCACGGACATGACCACATCGGAAAGGATAGGGGAGCGGAAACACATCCCTTTTTGGGCTACAATTTTCGGATATCCGAGTTGAACGCTGCTGTAGGCCTGGCCCAACTGGCTCGTTTGGATGAGTTTTTGGCCATCCAAGAAAAACACTATGGCATAGTACGAAATGCCTTGGAGGATATTGAAGGACTCTCGTTTCGAAAAGTACCTGACGGAGGTGTTGAAAACTATTCTTTCTTGAATTTTTTCATGGCTTCCGAAGAACAGGCCAGAAAGGTTCATTCAGCTATGGGTGTGGCCGGAATTGATGCGTGCTTTTACTGGTATGACAATAACTGGCATTACTATCGCAAGTGGGAACATTTGCTACAAGAAAAGTCTCTTTTCAAGTTACCTGAAGAGGTTGGCCAACGAATAAAGACCAATTCTGAAAGGGATTTTAGTCTCTCAGACCAGTGGATGGGCCGAAACATTTCTTGTTTGGTGAAAATTGGATGGAATGAAGAAGCGGTGCATCAGCGTGCTACACTAATGCGTTCAACCATTCAGGCCGCGATTCAATAGGTTACGTACTCCACAATTTCCAATCCGTACCCGACCATGCCCACTCTAGGGGTTTGTCTGGAATTGGTCAGCAAACGAATCTTGGAAATATTGAGGTCGTGCAGTATTTGGGCACCAATACCAAAATCCTTGGCATCCATTTCAATCTTCGGGGCTTTAAAAACCCCATCCTTTTGTAATACCTTGAATTCGCTCAGACGGTTGAGCAAGTTACTGGTGGGATGCCCTTGATTGATGAAAATCATCGCCCCTTTTTTGGTTGCGTTCAACGCGTCGAACATCTTCGTCAATGTTTCGTCGGGATTACTAGTCAGCGTACCTAAAATATCATTGTTCACCCAAGTGGAATTGATTCGGGTCAAAACGGGTTCGCCAAGTTTCCAACTTCCCTTGGTCAATGCAATATGTACTTGGTCGTTGGTGGTTTGTTGATACGCCCGTAGTTTGAATTCACCAAAACGGGTAACGATATCAAAAGACTCCTTACGCTCAATGAGGCTATCGTGCTCCATGCGATAGGCTACCAAATCTTCAATGGAAACGATTTTCAAATCAAAGCGTTTGGCCACCTCCTTCAATTCCGGAAGTCTAGCCATACTGCCGTCTTCGTTCATAATTTCTACAATCACCCCTGCGGGTTGTAGTCCTGCCAATCGTGCGAAATCTATGGCGGCTTCCGTATGCCCCGTGCGCCGTAAAACCCCACCTTCTTTGGCAATCAGGGGAAAGATGTGTCCCGGACGCGCCAAGTCATGCGCTTTGGTATTTTTATTGGTCAGTGCCAAAAGTGTTTTGGCCCTATCCGCTGCAGAAATTCCTGTGGTAACGCCTTCACCTCTCAAATCCACGGAAACCGTAAATGCAGTTTCCAAAGGGTCGGAATTATGAGAGACCATTTTATTGAGGCCTAGCGCTTTGCATCGTCCTTCCGTAAGCGGTGCGCAAATGAGTCCCCGTCCATGTTTGGCCATGAAATTCACCATTTCTGGGGTGATTTTTTCA
>JBCBCH010000142.1:0-6502 GCA_038530835.1 Bacteroidota bacterium
GCTGGGCACAAGACTTTGGTCCCAAAAGTGATTGAAGCTTTAAAAAATCAGGGCCGCGAAGATATTATGGTTATTGTAGGCGGGGTCATCCCAAAACAAGATTATGATTTTTTGTATGAAGCAGGAGCTGTAGGTATTTATGGTCCAGGCACCAAAATCTCCGAAGCTGCCATAGACATCCTTTCCATTTTGAAAAACGACATGTAAAAAAACCATCTCGATTGAGATGGTTTCACCCGCTAGACGTTTATGTTAACCTCCTACTCTTGTAAGGCTACTTCATGTTCTGAATGTTCCAAAGACGAATCTTCGTTATATTCTCTATAAGGTTCTTCGCCACTATCCTTTCTGCAGGATGCGACGGTGGTCATTGAAAAAACCACCAATACCAATGACATTAAGGCTATTATCTTTTTTTTCATAAGATGATGTTTTGAATTTGTTTTGTGTTTATTTTCCGAAAATGTATCCCAAGGAAAGTTTGAGAGAGCGATTCCGAAGCTCTCCCAGACCTTGGGTATTGCTATCCACGATATTGACCAAGCCAAAATCATAGCTGGCATTGAGTCGTAAACCATTGTTGAAGCGATATCCAACACCCAATACCGCCGCTGTGTCAAAGTTTTTGAAACTGTCCTTGACATCCATTGAAACACTTGGCTGTCCCGTACCTTCCACTTCTTGTTTTGCAGAAAGCAACAAAGAAGGTTGCAATCCGGCGAAGGTGCTGAAACCTGTATTGTTGAATTGGTAGCGCGCTAGGATGGGAACTTCCAAATAGGATAAACGGGTACGCTCTTCAAGTGAGAACACTTCCCCACCATCACTTTCACTACCAAAATCTGTTGTGGAGCCTTTGGTCGCAAATCCCAATCCGGATTCCACGGAAAAGTTATCGTTTATAGGTAGTAAGGCTCTTGCCCCCAATTGTACTCCAATCCTAGAGGAATTGTCCTGTCCTCCATAATCATATTCTCCTCCTTCACTAAAGTTTGAAGAATTGGCTCCTGCGGTTACACCGAACAAAACACTAGAGCATTCTTCAAGCATCACCTTCCCCTTGTAGGAGCAACAGCTCGAAAAGAAAGCCATACAGAAAGCAAGGCCTAAAAGTTTTACTGCATTTTTCATTTTTTATCGTTTTTAAGGTTATTATTTCAATCGGTTATTACACTAAAGCCATCGCCTATCACGTAGGAGGTCCCTCCGCTACTTCCGGCACCAATACCCGTGTAACTGTTGCGGTAGAAACTACTTCCACCCTTTCGCCGGGATAAATACACTAGATTGAAAGTGCTAGGATAGCCTTCATATCCGCCATTGCCCTTGGCATCTAGCCAAAACCGCCCGGGGACCACCTTTATGATGCGTTGCAAAGCGCGCACATCAGCTGAGGGCAACTCCCTTCCGTTTACGAACACATTCGACCTTCCATTACTGGCATTTGCTTTGAGTCTTCCCCCAACACGCAGTCCTGCGGGAATGAATCCAAGGGTTGGGCCTTTGTCCAAACCCCATGCGCCGCATCGGGCATCGTACCAATAGTCTCCATTTTGGATTTTAATACCATATGAGTTTTGAAGGGTTTGAAGGGTTTTCAATGAAACTTTTTGGTCATTGACATAAACTTGGTTTTGCGCTGTTAGCACGATGCTGAACAGCAGTAGTATTGCGGTTGTTTGCATTTTGATTTTCATGATTTTCTTTTTTTGGATGGATAGCCCATTTCTTGGGCCAAATCATTACAGGCTTCTTGGAAGCATGAGGAGAAAAAATCGTCCTCCGGTGTCTTTTTCTTTGGCTTGTCTTCTTTAGCCTTGGAACCCTCTATGTTTTTATCCAAAGGGAACAGCTTGAAGACCGTTTCAATCGCGTACATGTTTGTTTGTTTAAGTTTTTACAATATGTTATTCGGATGATACACCTCCGTGACACCCGTATCGGATTCCACATAGATGACCACAGGGGAAATTTGGTAATTGAGATTCTCGGTTTGCGTAGGGGTAAAACCGGGAAGTTCGTATTCTGAAAAGATGGTGCCTGTTACTGCATTGATGCCGTACAGACCACTAATTGTATTGATATAACACCGAAGCCCTGTACCATTATTTGCTGATGGAACGATATTGGGCGTTGCATATACCGGAGGGTCCAAGGGCAAGGACCAAACTTCTTGCCCCCCTTGAACTCTATCTAAGGCATAGAGCGTTTTTTCACTGGATACGTAGATGAAGTCATTCTGACTTCGCAATTGATCTCCAGGAAGTCTCGAGGGTGAGGAAGATATAGGCGCATCCAAACCTACAGTTTCAAGGATGCTCCCATCTTGCATGGAAACGTTATACACCTTTCCTAAAAAAGTATTGACGTAAAACGAATCCGGTGTTAGAGTCCCACCTACAATTGGAAACAGATAGGGTGCCGCAATAAGAGGTGACCCATCTAGATTTTGAGACCAGATTTGATTTCCTGTTTCGCCATCCAAACTGAATAGCGTTCCGTCCATAGTGCTTCCAATTACGGAACCCAGCTCATAGCCAAGACCACCATTCACCGGAACCATATTCAGTGCCGGTTTGGATAGCATCAACAGACCCAAATTGTCTGCTTCCCAGAGCAATCCGCCTTCAGCATTAAACGTATAAATGGTCCCATCACTGGTGCACACGCTAGTAATGCCTGTTCTATTGTTGGTGGTCGAACTCACGAAGCCACCTCTCCCCGGATGCTCATGCGCCCAAACAAGACTTTCGTTGAGCACATCAATACAATAAAAGATACCTTCAGTGGTACCCACATAGAGGTAGGTGTTCAAGGTATTTTGATCTCGAAACGTTCTAAAGGAGGGGGTTCCCCGAACTTGACCGTTCAGGTTTAACTCCCAAAGGATGTTTCCGCTTGGAATATCGTAGCAGTACATGATACCATCTCCCGATACCACGACCAACTTCTTGTCGGTATAGCCTTCCGCTTCCGTTCCGCTGCTTGCAGAAGTACTGATAACGACAGGCGTGCTGACCGTAGGTGCCACTGAAGGGATGGCTATCTCTAGAAAAGCTTCCATTTGGCCGACACCTCCACTGGTAGGGTCTTGTCTGTCTCGAACGCCATAAAGGGTGTTGCTATCAATGAAGTAAATATCATGAGCATTGTCAACGGTGGTCAACAAATCTCCAGGGGTCAAATTCTCGCCGGTATCATCATTCGGATTACAACTAAAGAATAGTGTCAATCCGAATAAAACGGCTACTAGGGTTATGCATTGCTTTTTCATTTTTGTAATCATTTGTTGAATGCAAGTTGCTGTAAATCAGGAGGAAATTTGTAATGGCATAGCACCAAAACCGAAATTGGCTGAAAACTACTAGCTATAAACAAGGAGATGGAAAGCGCTGAAAAAAGGGGGAAGAATTTCCTTATAGCCGAAACCGAATCAGGAAAGAAAAAAGGCCAATCTGTATGGTGCTATTGCGACAGATTGGCCTGACTTGGAGAATTAGGGTAAGGTTACCTGAGTACACAAGGTCCGTCTTGCGGACTCAGCTGGTCGACTATCAATTCCTGACCGTTGGCACTAAGGGAACCACTTATAATATTAAAGTCATCAAAAGGTGCACTGACGTTTCCAACATTAAAGGGTAGTTGTCCTTGGGCAAAACTGGCAAAGTCCCGAGCAATACTGAACGTAGCATAAAGCGTATTCCCCGATTGGCGGTAGATGCCATATCCCCGTCGGATGATAAGATCATCCGATCCTTGAATGGCAATATCTTGCTGCCTAAAAATGGACCCTAATACGGGAAACTCGGTTGGAACGGCACGGTGAACCAATTCAATGGCATTTTCTTCACTACTCGCCGTTTGGATATTGATGGTAGGGCACCCATAGTTGGCCGTCACTCTTGGTGGGGGTTGGTTGTTTAGCCCGTGGCCGACGCAAACGGCTATCATTCGGTCTGTGGCGAAGGCCGCTACAAGTCCGAATTGCGGCATTATTACCCTGCTGGTTTCGTTTAGCCCATTTGGGAAAGGAGCATTAAATCCCCCGGGCATTTGGATGGTAATTTGATTGTTTGCGTAGGTATAACTCCCTTGAAAAACGAAGTCATCATTAGTGTCGGTGGTGAAAAGCACCTCCAAACTCCCATCATTGTGGAAGTTAAAGTACCATTCCAAGTTAGAACCTTGTCTGGCACAGAGGTAAAGGGCTTCAAAATTTTGATTGGCCGTAAACGGAAATGCATTTTCTATGGTTTGACGCAAGGCATCTTCGTTGGGGGGCGCTAGATTTGCACCATCATCATCTTTGGAGCATGCCGAAAATAACAGCAGCGCAACAATGCAGTATTTGAAATATGATTTCATTGTATGAGATTAATTGGATTTACAACTGCAAGTTCCGACTTAGCGTACCCAAATTTTTAGCCGCTACAAACCAAAATCAAGAATAGCTGAAAACTACTAGGCCCACCCTTTTTTGAGGGCGTATTTGACCAATTCGGCGCTATTCTTCAATTCAAGTTTCAATAAAATATTCTGCCGATGGGACTCCACCGTATGCTTGCTCAAAAACAGTCGTTCGGCAATCTCCTTGGTCGTAAGGCCTTCTACAATCAATAAAACGACCTCTTTTTCCCGAGGAGTGACCACGCCTTGTTTGTTTTTTTCGCGCAAACTTTGAAGTACCATCTGGGTAGTTTCCGGTGGGAAGTAACTGCCGGAAGCATTCACCTGTTCAATGGCGGTAAGCAAAATATTTTGATCGGAATCTTTTTTTAAGTATCCATCCGCGCCAGCGGAAACGATGTTCTGTACAAAGGCGCTGGAATGGTGCATCGTCAACACCAAAACTTTGGTGGGCGATTTCTTCTTTTTGAGGGTTTTAAGTACGGTGAAACCATCTACTTCGGGCATTTCAATGTCCAAAAGCAAAACATCTGGCGTGGTGTTTTCCAAAATATCCAAGGCTTCCTGACCATTGGCAGCTTGCCCAATAATTTCCAATTGTTCAAGGTCACTCAACATGGCTGCAATACCCTGTCGAAAAAGCTGATGGTCATCTGCAATGAGTACTGAAATCATCTTACACTGGGATTTGGATGTTCAAAATGGTGCCACGTTCGGGAGCGCTATCAATGGTGAAAATGCCCTTTAAGAGCTGTACCCGCTGTTTGATATTTTTGAGTCCCATACCCTCTTCCGAAGTATCCATGATGCCTTTACCGTCGTCTTCAATCATCAAGGTCAAATGCTCTTGGTGTTTGTTCAGTTGAATGAAGAGGTTATTCGCCCTTGCGTGTTTCAACACGTTTTGCAATGCCTCTTGTACGATGCGGTAGAGTTGGATTTCTTTGAGTGGTTCCAGCCGTTCCTCGCCCTGGTTGCTATGGAATTGGGCGTTGATTTCTTCTTCGTTCAAGTTTTCCAACAGGGTATTGATGGCAGCGACCAAGCCGAAGCGAACCAACTCGCCTGGCATGAGATTATGGGATATTTGCCTGACCTGCTGGGTAGTTTGTTCCAAAGTTTCCAAAGCACTATCCATCTCAACTGATGGCGCTTTTAGATTCTTTTTGGCCACTTCAAACTTTGATTTGGTCAGGGCCAGAGACCCACCAATACTGTCGTGCAGGTCTTGTGCAATACGTTTACGTTCCTCTGTTTGGGTTTCAGAAATTGCTAAAATGAGCTGATTTTGTTTTTTATTTTGCATGCGTTGTCGGAACAATACAAAACCCAAGACCCCAAAAAGAGCTATGGCGCCTAGACCAAAAGAAAGCTGTCTTACCCTACGATTCTGTTGAGTGATGACCAGCTCATCTTCTTGTTTTTGTTTGGAGAGTTTAAGAAGTTCGTTTTCTTTTTTTTGGGTTTCGTATTTTATTTCTAGTTCGCTTATGGCCGTTAACTGTTTTTCACCTGTTAGGCTATCATGTAGAACAGAGTATTTTTTTTGAAAATCAAGTGCTTTCTTGAAATTCTTTTGTGATTCATAAAAATCAGATAAGTTAAAATAAAGGTCCCTTAACTTATCCCTATTTCCCAAGGATTTAGTTTCTGAAAGACTTTTAAGAAATAGAATTTCTGCTTTGTTTACATTTCCATTTTTAAAATGAGCCCAAGCCAAGTTTTGATAGCTATGAGCGATAGAAGCCTTATCACCCGTTGTTTTCAAGATTTCAGAAGATTTTATTACATATGACAAGGATTTTTTAAAATCTCCCTTTAATTCATATAGTTTACCAAGGTTAGAATAACTACCAGCAACGGACAAAGGATTATTAAGTTTCGTATCAAGCTTAATGTCCTCTAAGTACCATTTTTCGGCTTTATCAAATTCTTTTTTTTCCGTGAAGACAATTGCAAGGTTGCCAGCAGCGCGTGATTTCTCTTTTATATTTTCTTGATTATCAGATATTTCGTACGCTTTTTTCAAATATTCTTCTGCTTTAGGAATATTAAACATAACGAGATAGATAATTGAAATTTGATTAGATCGGAG
>JBCBCH010000143.1:0-6523 GCA_038530835.1 Bacteroidota bacterium
CAGAATTGTTCAATTGCGCCATGATTCGCGTAGGGGTTTTGAATACTCTAAGAACCGAAACAGGACCTAATGGACCAAACAATGTTAAAGAGTATGGCACCGTCAAAGACTCCACTGAGTTCATGGGATTGCTTAAAATGGATTCCTACCATAGTATTCAAAGGGGTAACTCTTATCCAGCCATGCTACTCACTGCTGGGCTAAACGATGCAAGGGTCAATGCATGGGAGGCAGGGAAATTTACCGCCCGTATGCAAGAATATAACGGCTCAGGCGAACCAACGCTTTTAATGGTAGACTCCGAAGGGGGGCATGGGCTAGATGCCAGTGTTGAAAAGGAGAGTATTGAATTGGCAAATATGCTATCTTTTGCTTTTTGGAAAACGGGACATCCCTATTTTCAATAATATAAGGATGCCCATGCCTTTTGTTTTCGGAATTGCTTTAAAAGTCAAAGAATAGAGGATTACTTCTTGTAAAATTGAAGAAAAAACTTTTCCCCGAAGCAGCTTTACAACTCATGAAACTTTTTTTAGCACTTTGGTGTCATAATCAAAATAGCTAATTATCATGAAGTTACACGTTTTATCGTTTTGTCTGTTTTTTTCTTTTTTCCAAGTGCTTTCGGGTCAAAATTCCGACAATTCAGCGCTCACTGGGAACGAATTTGATTTTTGGGTGGGTACCTGGGACGCCACTTGGGAAGAAGGAGAAGGTGTTATAGGAAAAGGCACCAACTCAATTCAGAAAATTATGGACAAGAAAGTCATTTTGGAGAATTTCGAAATTTTGGAAGGCGCCTCCAAAGGATTCAAAGGGACCAGTATTTCAGTACTGAGCATTCAGAGTTCAACCTGGAAACAGGCCTGGGCGGATAGTCAAGGGAGCTATCTGGACTTTGAGGGATTTGTAAACGAAGAGACAAGGGGTTTTAAAACCCATACTGTAAATAGCAAGGGGCAAAAAATGATAGCCCGAATGGTATTCAAGGATATCAAGGAAGATGCTTTTACTTGGGACTGGGAAAGTTCCTTGGATGGGGGTAAGACATGGAACTTGCTTTGGCGGGTAAACTATACACGAAGGTTGTAACGCATTTTAAAGGTAAAACAGGGAGTTGTGAAGTATTTTATCCTAGTATTGGTTTTAAGCGTGAGTACGCTAAGTTTTGGACAGCAAAGCGAAGCGATTACAACGATAGATTTTGTTCAAATCCTTAATGGGAATTCAGCCGAGGCCGTTTACTATTTTCAAAACAATTGGAAAGCCCTTCGGGAAACCGCAATAGAGAAGGATTACATCCAATCATTCCAAGTGATGGAAACTCCTTTTTCTGAAGATGCCCCTTTTGATATGATGCTGATAACGACCTATGCCAGCAAAGAGCAATATGAACTAAGGGAAGTCCATTTTGGGAAATTGATAAAGGAAATGGGCGGATTAAAGCTCATGAATGAAAAGAAACCCAATGCATTTAGAAAGACCATTTTTAGTAAGGAAATGGTTCGTCATTGGAAATAACAACAGGGCAAAAAGGTATCGGTAAGATGTGCAAACGCCTTGTGATATTGAATTTCATATAATGCTCAAGAGGCAGCCATCATCTTTTTGCTCCTAAACTCTGATGGGGTAATCCCAAAGTGTTTTTTAAAGGAATTGTAAAAAGAAACCCGGTTGTTGAAGCCTGATTTGTAGGCAATATCCGTAATGTTCAAATGTTTTGACTTTTCGTCGGCAAGCAATTTCTCAGCCTCTTGGATTCTTAAACTGTTGATATATTCATAAAAACTGACCCCAAAGGATTCGTTGATTACCTGAGAAGTGTGATGTCTTGAAATATTTAGTTTGGCGGCCAAGTCGGTCAACTTCAGTTCACAATCGAGATACAGGCCTTCTTGCTGAACAATGTTGGCGAGTTTATCCTTTAAATCCACCAGTAGTTGTTTGGAAAGACCTGAATTCTTGTATTTTACGAAGGGGAAGACATTCTTTAACGGCTTCCCATTGAAGACGTCTGAGTGGATATACCCAAAATATGACGTCAAGGCAATCATAAATACCATGGAAACACCAATGACGTAATCGGCTTCGATTGTGTACAGGTCTAAAGCACCAATGGCATAGAAGACCAGCCAACTCAACCCGAATAAAAAGAAGAAGAAGACTACAGCGTTCAACCAAGCTTTCATTTCGGGGTCATTCGAATATTTGGTTCTTCCCATGCGATAGCAAACCCAAGCATATGCCAATAAGCCTAAAGATAATGCTACGTAAATGGGATAGTCCGATACTGGTGCATAATCCATTATGGCTCCAGTGGCATAAACCCTTCTTTTTACATCAAAGGGTTGCATGTAAAATCTTCCGAAATTGAGAAGTACAAAAATGAATGGTAAAAAGTGAAAAAAGTCTTTTCGAAAAGAAATCCGCTTACCCGTGACAAGGCTTCTCACGTAGAAATAAAACAAAGGACCATATAGGGCAAGCAACAACATCCAGCTCCACGAAAAGAGAATCGTTGGGCGTGAACGGGGGTCAATCCAATAGGTAACATTGTACAGCAGATTCAATGCAAAAAGCAGCAGGAAAATAGCCCAGATACGATTTTGATAACGTTGCGTACTTTTCTTCAAGAGGAGAATAATGGCAAGAATTACTGCTTGTACGGTAAAAGCAAAAAAGAATCCTTGGATGATATTCATTGGTTTTAAGGTTTATTTCAAAGTAGCAACGAACCATTTAAAGGTTGTAAATCTGAATCGGAATTAAAACTTTTATAAGGATATTAGGGAAACATTAAGAAAGTTAACCTCTTGTTTGTTTCTTAATCGTCCAAATTTTTGAAATCAGTCCATTGGCAAAATTGGTGTAACAATACACTTGAAACATAAAATATTGCAAAACAGCCACTTATGTTTGGTTGTAGCTAATTTCTGGCTAATAAAACACTCTTTTCTATTTCGTTCATGGCGTGAATCCATATCCAATGTAAACCTAAATCGGGCTTGTTGTTAGTACAGGTCGGGATGAACGCTACCCCCTTCTGTTTTGATTTGTTTTACCCTGCAATTGTAAAGGTGAGGCGGTGAGAGGCCTTACTTCTTCCATACAGAACAACTACTAAGTTTTGTTCTTATTGAACCAGAGGTATTATTTGAATTAGCTATTTAACCGTTTCCTCCGCCCACCTTTCTCAATTGTCTAACTCAATTAATACATCAATAAAATTCTAACTCTATGAATGTAAAGAAACTATTGGGAACTCTAGGTTTGATGCTGATGTGTTTTGCTTCAGCGCAAGCACAGGAAAAAACCATAACCGGGGTGGTCACCGACCAAGATGGTCTCCCCTTACCGGGTGTCAATATCATACTTCGGGGCACCAGCAACGGTACCCAAACCGATTTTGATGGAAACTATTCCATCGCCGCCCAACCAGGTCAGATTTTGGTTTTTACCTATATCGGGCAACAAGATGAACAAAGAACCGTCGGGGCGGCCAATACCATTAATGTACAAATGCAACAAGATGCCCAAGCTTTGGGTGAAGTGGTAGTCACAGGTGTTGCACAAGGAACTTCCAAAGAGAAACTCGCTTTTAAAGTGGAGACAGTTCCGGTTACAGGTGTGCAAACCGTTCCTACACCCGACGTGGCTTCTGCACTTATTGGTAAGGTAGCAGGTGCCCAAATTGTACAAGGAGGAGGTAACCCCTTGCGGAACTCCGCAGTGATTTTAAGGGGTGCCAGCTCCATTGAGGGGAGTACGGCTCCGCTCATCATTGTGGATGGTATCATCACAGAAGGGTTCTTAAATGAATTCAGTACCCAGGATATCCAATCTATTGAGGTAGTCAAGGGAGCTGCGGCATCATCATTGTATGGTTCCCTCGCAGGAAACGGGGTGGTCCAAATCATCACCAAACAGGGTGAAACCGAAAAACCTCGGGTCACCTTGCGTTTTGAAAATGGTTTCTCTGACATTCAAAGGGCCTATCCTTTGGCAAGAAATCACGACCGTCTTTTAGACGCCACAGGGAATTTCGATACCAGTTCGGGCGCTATTGTGCCCGACCCAGATGGGATTCATGACAATCCTTGGCCTGGTCAACTTTTGGATAATGTTTCCGACGTTATTACCTCACAACCGTATAGTCAGATTACCGCTAGTGTTTCACAACGGAAAGGGAACATGCGCTTTTACACCTCGCTTGAAAGAACGGAGGTTGCGGGCATCATCGATGGGGTGGACCCCTTAATCCGGACCAATGCCAGACTAAACTTTAAAGTGAACTTGAGTGACCGTTGGCAATTGGACATGACCAATTATGTGGTGCGAAGAAGAGGGCAAGAAGTAGAACAGTCCGGACAGGGCGATAACTTGTTTTTCAATCTTTTGGTCTCTGACCCCACGATAAGCCTATCCCAAAGGGATGAGAATGGAGACTTATTTCCCTTTTTTGCGGGGAACGGATTTTTAAATGAATATCAAAATCCCTTGTACGTGTCTCGCTTTCAAGAGCAGGATGTTGTGGTAAACCGATTGACCTCCGCCATCAATTTAAAGTATAGAATTACGGATAATTTGACATTGGACACGCAGCTTTCTACAGATAGAGGAAGTCAAAATTTCTTGAATCTCTTTCCTAAAGGATACATCTCAGGGTCACAGTTTAGCGCAACCACGGATAACGGGTTCATTTTCAATCTTAAAGCGTCTAGGGCTCGGGTAAATGCTGCTGCACAGATAAACTACAACAACAGTTTTGGAGATTTCAATCTCCGGTCTTCCTTGCGATACCTGCATGAAGATGTACGAACCGAGTTTTCCCAAGCACAGGGGTCCAACTTTTTGACGGAAGGGGTCAGAACCTTGCAACAAGCCACTGAGAATGTTCAAATCGCTTCAGGAGAAACCCAAGAGAAAACCCAAAATGTATTCTTCTCACTCGATTTGGACTGGAAGGACAAAGTCATTTTGGGAATGTTTGCTAGAACAGACCGAAGCTCTCTTTTTGGTGAGGAAAATAGAGACCAGTTCTTTTACCGAGGTTCATTTGCCTACAGAGCAGGTGAGGATATTTCAGCCGATTGGATGGATGAATTAAAGTTTAGAGCTTCTTTTGGTACGGCTGGTTTGCGACCTAATTTTGGAGACATCTTCGAGACGTTCAACGTAACCCAAGGGAATGTTTCGCCCTTTCAGATTGGAAACCCCAACCTGAAATCGCCAACCATCAAAGAACTTGAATTAGGGATTGATTTTGGGTTTTTGGACAAAATGCTCTTATCCGTAACCTATGCAAGCTCTGAAACCGACGATGCGATCATTACCGTGCCACTTTCTGGTGCTGTTCCCGGTGCCATACAACGTCAAAATGTGGCCTCCACGGAATATGAGGCTTGGGAAGCGGCCTTGACTGGGACTCCCATTCAAAACGATAATTTTACTTGGGATGTTGGCGTAACCTTCGCCGCGGTCGATAATCAAATCACTGATTTGGGCGAAGTTGCTCCATTTAACCGTGAATTGGTTGGTTTTGGACCGCAAGTAACGGCCTTGGTCGATTCCGACCCTGAGTTGAGTATCTTCCGTGTTGAGGCAGGCCAGCCTTTTGGTGCCATGTTCGGAAATTCCTTAGCCACCTCATTGGACGACCTTACCGTACAGGATGGTTTGGTCATTAATGAAGGACTCAATTTGCCCCTTTCGGATTTCAGCGTGAATGAGTTTGGGCATGTCATCGTAACCGCCAACGAAGGGCAAACAGGCTTGGTAGGTACCGGAGGGGAACAGGCTATCCGTAAATGGGACGGAAATACAGGACAAGCTTTGGTAGGTGTCATTGGTGATACGAATCCAGATTTCATCATGGGTTTCCGAAACACCTTTACTTATAAAAACCTTAGCCTTTACACGTTGATTGACATGCAGATTGGAGGGGATGTTTACAACTATACGAAACAGTTGTTGTACTTCAATGATAGGCATGGGGATTTGGATGTATTCGGTGCTGCTGGACAACCTTCATCCTATGCCAATGCGAGTTCGGTTATCTATAATGGTAACGCTTCCATCGATTACTTTATAGAGGATGCCAGCTTCGCCAAGATACGTGAGGTATCCTTGACCTATACCCTGGACAAGGATGTTTTTGGACCCAAAGTCCCTATAGAAAATTTACGATTCACCATTTCCGGGAGAAACCTGTACACCTTTACCAACTATACCGGATTTGACCCTGAAGTCGCTTTAAGTGGTAGCCCCATTTTTAAGCTGGATGAGTTCTCCTTCCCCAACTTCAGAACCTTCGCAGCTTCCGTTCAGGTAACCTTCTAAAAAAAAGCAATGAAAACGATGATTTTAATATTAAAAAAAAAGCAATGAAAAAAGTAATCTATGTTTTAATGGCATTGGGAGTAATGTCATGCTCACAGGAAGAATTCAATATTGGAAACCCCAATCAGGCAGATGCAGCAAGGGTGTTGGCCAATGCTGCGGATTTTCAAAATTTCAATATTTC
>JBCBCH010000144.1:0-2579 GCA_038530835.1 Bacteroidota bacterium
TTGAAAGCTCATCTGCCTTGTCAATCAAATCATTGGCTTCTTCGGTCTCAACATAGTCAGAATCTCTTAAAAGAGAAAGCCAATATTTTGTTTCCAGACTTTCTTTATAGGCAATCGAAATTTTGGCAGAGAAATCCGCTTTGGAAATGGCTCCATTCGCTTCAGAGATATTCGCTCCAATCGAAGTCCCTGACTTCAACAATTGCTTTGAAAGGACATACTCTTTTTCAATTCTTATCATTTTCTTGTACAACCTCACAATTTGAATCGCAAATTCGTAAGACTTATCCGCGAGTGGGTTTCCAGTTTCCCTCATTGTTGATTGCTTATTGTTTATTGATTTTTTGAGGATTTTTTTTAACGAAAGCATCCCATCCGGTGTAGGTCGTGCCCACTTCTATACGACCAGCATTGTAATAATGACAGACCGCAGCGGCCAGTCCATCTGTACTATCCAAATTTTTGGGTAAGGTTTTCAGCTTCAAAAGGCCTTGAAGCATTTTGGCTACTTGTTCTTTGCTGGCATTTCCATTCCCGGTTATGGCCATCTTGATTTTCTTGGGCATATATTCCGTAATGGGAATTTGCCTAGACAAGCCCGCGGCCATGGCAACGCCCTGTGCCCTGCCCAACTTTAACATCGATTGGACATTTTTACCATAAAAGGGTGCCTCAATGGCGATTTCATCTGGATGATAGGTATCGATAAGCTCAAGGGTTCGCTCGAAAATGAGTTTGAGCTTGATGTAGTGGTCGGGATATTTCTTGAGCAACAATTCGTTCATTTGCACAAAATGCAACTGCTTGCCCACTACGCGCACAATACCAAAACCCATGACCGTAGTACCGGGGTCGATGCCCAAAATGATTTTTTCCTGCGCCACAACTAAGGTTTTTCGGTATTCAACACCACAGGCAAACGGAAGCGAATGCTCACGGGAACCCCTCGCTTTAAGGCTGGTGCTACTGTTGTTAGGTCATTGAGTCTTTTGGAGATGGTCGCATTGAAATCTTCAATTTCCTGCAATACGGCACTACGTTCTTCTACGCTTTGCACCGTGATAAATCCGTGTTCGTCGATTAAAAAATCCAACAACACCGTATCATTCAAGTCATTATCTACCTCAAACTCCATACCCTCCAGTGCTTTGCCCAATTGTGCCATCATGGTATTTTCAAAGCAAGCCCGTTGTTCGGGTTTAGGCAAATTCTCACGACATGCGTCGAACAACGGATACTGGTCCACTTCGTTCCAGTCAATTTGGAGCAATTCGTCATCCACCATTTTTTGGGTGGTTTCTTCTTGGGATATAAAGAGGTCACAGGAGGCCAAGCTTATCCCGAGTAGCAGCACAAAACATTTTTGGGTAAAATCCATCTCTGAGAATGGAAAATTACGACTTTTTTGGTCAACCCTTGGAAGGTGAGATACTCGCAAAAACGAGCGTGGTTAGTTCAAAACAAAGGAAATTGGAAACGAAAAAGCCACTTCTACAGGTTCCCCATCTTGCATAGCGGGTGACATCTTGGGTAGTTTTGAAATGATGCGAACTGCTTCTTGCTCCAAAACTTCGGAAGGTCCTTCAGAAGTAATTCCGACAATATCACCCGTAACCGAAACCTTAAAAAAGTTGGAAACCTTCCCTTCAATATCATTTTCCAAAGCTTCTTTCGGATAAGTGAAGTTCTCCTTTACATGATTTTGAAGGTTTTGGATGAAACAGGTTCTCTGGTCTTCAGCATCCTCACAACCGGGAAACATGGGAGGGGTTTGCACGACCATAAACGGCACGGCTTCTTTTTGTTCTGAAGTGGTAAAGTTCGTAGCCTCTGGCTCCACTTCCGAAGGAGGTTCCGTTTCATCTTTACAGGATATGTAGACTAGCATCCCGAATATTAAAGGAAGGGTTAGGAGATACTTGAATTTTAGGGTTCTTTTTGAGTTTTGTTTTGTTAACATGACTATTCGTTTTTTGATTAATGATGTATTATAAAATTGATTTACAAGAAAAATATCTTGAGTGCAAAAAGCGGTGTTCAATAGTTCTTCATAGAATTTTGAGCCCTTTTCTGCTAGCACTTCGCGGTCTGCGAGGAACTCATGTATTTCGGATAACCGTTTGGAGTAGCAATACACCAAAGGATTCATCCAAAAGACCACTTTCATGAGTTCGAAAAAGAGTTTGTCCAAAGAATGCCACTGTTGCACGTGAATCTTTTCATGACACAGAATCTGTGCTCTGGACTCACCTTGAATCGCCTGACCGATAAAAATCCACTTGAAAAAGGAAAAAGGACTTGGGTTTCCAGACCGTTCATAGACCGTATATTTTTCTTCCCTTAAGGGGATTGCATTTTTCCGTAGCGTAAAGATGATGGCCAAGCCATACAAGAATCGTATCAAACCCGCGGCACTTCCCAATATGCAAATCACATATAATATGGTATAAAAGCCCACCTCGCTTTGCGGTATTTCACTAGCGGATAGCAATAAGGGTTCTAGCGCTACAAAGCTTTCGGCATTTCGCTATTGCTTCCTTGGGTTTCGCTCACCTTTTTGTTCCCCAATTTGGGTTCAG
>JBCBCH010000144.1:2589-6499 GCA_038530835.1 Bacteroidota bacterium
GCGAAACCCAAGGAAGCAATAGCGAAATGCAGAAAGTTCCAATCAAATAGAACCGATTCCAGACATAAAAGGTTTCTTTCTTTAAGAGCAACTCAAAGAGTAGCAAAAATAATGTCTGAAAGACCAGTGTCTCCAACAAATACCTAATCATTATCCTCTTTTTTGATTTGTGATAAAATAGACTCCAGTTCTTCTACACTGATGTCGTTTTCCTTCATAAAAAAAGACACCATATTTTGAAAAGACCCTTGAAAGTATCCGTCAATTAATTTGGTGATACTTTGATTGCTGTATGCCGATTTTGGAATCAACGGAAAATATAGGTAACCCTTCCCTTTAGGTTCATGACCTACAAAGCCTTTGGTCTCTAAAATTCGAACTATGGTAGAGATGGTATTGTACTTGGGCCTAGGTTCTGGAAACTGCTCTACAATTGAAGCGACATTACATTTTTCAAGCTGCCATAAAATCTGCATGACGTCTTCTTCGGCTCGGGTGAGTTGCTTTTTTTTCATAAACTAATTAATTAGTTGAATGCAATATATAACTATTTTCTTAGTTTAAACTAATTTTTTAGTTAAAAAATCCAATGTAACATTTCAGCCCTATCTTAGTCTCATCTTGTAAATCGTTTGTATGGATATTGCCTTGTTGGTCCTTGGTTTTGTTTTGACGCTTGTCGGGATTTTGGGAAGTTTTCTTCCTGTCTTACCTGGCCCACCCGTGAGCTGGCTCGGATTGCTTTTGTTGCACCTGACCGATGCTGTTCCTGATGATTGGTGGTTTTTGGGACTTACCGCAGCCGTAGCGATTTTGGTTTTCGTCCTAGATTATATTGTCCCGGCTATGGGAACCAAAAAGTTTGGCGGAAGTAAAGCGGGCATGTGGGGCACCGTAATAGGATTGCTCGTTGCCATATTCTTCCCTGTTCTTGGGGTTTTTGGTATTGTGATATGGCCTTTTGTGGGCGCGCTCGTAGGTGAAATTTTGAACAAGGCGGATAACAAGACCGCACTTAAGGCGGCTTTCGGTTCTTTTATTGGATTTCTGACCGGAACCTTCTTGAAATTCGTTTTAGCGATTGTGTTTTTAGGCCTTTTTATCGCGAAAGCCTGGGAATTTCGTGGAGCGCTCTTCTCTTTCTCGTAGGCTTAAAGCCATTCCACTTTTTCTTGGATAGACCCTTTTACAGGTGTTTCGATTAGCTCGTCGTAATATCCCATATATAAAAACCCAAGACAGCGTTCCCCTTCATTCAAGTTGAAAAACCCATCCATATACTTAATGAGTCCCGGTGAACTCCAATAGCAACCAAGGTTCATTTCGGCACAACACAACCACATGTTTTGTACGGCCATGGCCGTCGCGGCCAGTTCCTCCCATTCAGGCAAACTTTCATTGGGGTCACGTTGCATGCAAATAGCAATTATTGCTGCTGCTTTTTCTGGATTCGTTTGTAATTTTTTGATTTTGATTTGCTTCGGATTCGGGTCAACTTCTTGATACTTTTTGGAAAGGAAAGCGCCTAAATCGTTTTTACTCTTTCCGGTCAGTACCTTAAAGCGCCAAGGCTCTGTTTTTTTATGGTTGGGGGCCCAATTTGCAGCTTCCAAAAGCGTCTCCAACGTTTCACGGGCAATGGGTTTATCGTTGTATTGTACGGGAAAAATACTGCGCCGTTTTTTGATGATGTCAAGTAACATAGAAGTGTTTTTCACAAAGATACGGCACAAAAAAAGCCTTCCGTATGGAAAGCCTTTCATTGGTCGACATTTTACTGTCCAACCAGATTCCCATTCTTTTGAAGGGAATCCAACACAACGATTCAAAGATATAAAGGATTTATGGGATAGGAAACAGATTACTAAGCTTCCGTTATAATATTTGGATTATATCCAAATATTAGGAATTATTCCATAACTTAGCCTCCTCTCAACTAAACAATGAAAAAGACCATTTTGCACTTGGACTTGGACACGTTCTATGTCTCTGTGGAACGTATCCTGAATACGGAACTCAAGAACAAACCCCTCTTGGTAGGGGGCACGAGTGACCGGGGCGTAGTTGCTGCGTGCAGTTATGAAACCCGTGGTTTCGGGATACATTCGGGCATGCCCATGAAAATGGCCAAGGAGCTTTGCCCCGAAGCTACCGTTATTCGCGGGAATGCCGGAACCTACAGTCAATATTCCGATGTGGTGACCGAAATCATTAAAGAACATGTCCCTCTTTTTGAAAAATCGAGCATTGATGAATTCTATGCAGACCTCTCGGGAATGGACCGCTTTTTTGGGTGCTACAAATATGCTTCGGAAATGCGCAAAAAAATCATGCACGAAACCGGATTGCCTATTTCGTTTGGGCTATCGGTCAATAAAGTGGTTTCCAAAGTAGCTACCAATGAGGCCAAGCCCAACAATCAACTCAAAATCGATTTTGGTCAAGAAAAACCATTTTTGGCCCCACTCTCCATTAAAAAGATTCCCATGGTTGGAGATAAGACCTATCAAACCTTGCGGAATCTTGGGATACGCGAAGTGCAAACCGTACAGGAAATGCCTATGGGTATCATGCAACAAGTTTTGGGTGCCAATGGCACCGTCATTTGGAAGCGCGCCAACGGTATCGACAACACGCCCGTCATTCCGTTTCATGACCGAAAATCCATCTCCACCGAACGTACATTCGACCGCGATACTATCGATGTGAAAAAACTCAAGGGCATCCTTATTGCCATGACCGAAAACTTGGCCTATCAGTTGCGAAGGGGGGACAAACTCACGGCGTGCATCGCGGTGAAAATCCGGTATTCCGATTTCAATACCTATTCCAAACAACTGCGCATCCCCTATACCAGTGCCGATCATATCCTCATCCCTAAAATCCTGGAATTGTTCCGTGGGCTGTACAACAAACGAATGCTGGTACGTTTGGTCGGGATTCGTTTCAGTCACTTGGTTTCCGGGAATTACCAAATCAACCTTTTTGAGGACACCGAAGAAACCCTGAACCTCTACAATGCCATGGACACCGTTCGCAAGCGCTTTGGCGACCGAAGTATTTTTCGAGCATCGGCTATGGGCGCAAAAACCATTGGCCGTATGCACAACCCCTTTAATGGCTTACCGCCAGTGGTGTTGGCGCATCGAAAACAATAAAAAGAAGTAAGACCGCTACGCTATCAGAAATAAGATATGAGAAACATCTAAATCATAAAATGAAATATTGGTTTTACGTCATGGATAATCAGACCCGGAAATGTATTCAGGGTGACACATGCATTTAAAACCGTCTAACGTCTAATATCTGACCTCTGACATCTATTTAAATTGTCACACATATTACAGTATGCGATTCGGAAGTTTTTCCGAAGTGGAGTTGTTGGAACTGGCCCAACAAAACCATGTGACGCAATTGGCGCTCACCGACATCAACAATACCTCAGCTTGCTTGAATTTTGTGCGAAAGGCCCCTGAATACAACATTCGTCCGGTGTTGGGCATTGATTTTAGGAATGGGGTTCGGCCCTGTTTTGTGGGCATTGCCCAAAACAACGAAGGCTATCAAGAACTGAATGCTTTTTTGTCCCATCACCTCCATCAAGAATTGGAGATTCCCTCAAAAGCACCCAAGTTTGAAAATGCTTTTGTCATCTATCCCTTTGAGCAAGTCCTTTTAAACGAGCTAGAGGTTTCAGAACCGCATGAATTCATCGGTGTTTCCATCAACGACCTTCGCAAATTGCCCTTTTCAGGATTGATGCAATTCCGAAAAAAACTGGTCGTGCTCCAATCGGTTACCTTTCGGAACAAACAAGATTTCAATGCACATCGCTTACTACGTGCCATTGACCAAAATGTATTGCTCAGCAAGCTTTCATCTTCCGAAGCTTCTTCATCAGGAGAAAGCT
>JBCBCH010000145.1:0-6490 GCA_038530835.1 Bacteroidota bacterium
GCCTTCACCATTAAAAATATCCTGAGAACTTGGATACGGTAGGTTGGGACGCCACTACCAAAAACCCAAGATACATTCGCGACTGGCAAACCACTGCCCCCATCTTATTTGAATCGGGGCGCGATATTACGAATGAAGACCTCCCAAAAGTAGATACCGCTTGGAGCAAAATAGAAACCGAACGTGCCGGACTAGTCAATTTAAGCCGTGCCTTTGCGCCAAGGGAAGATGGAAAACGCCAATTGGTATGGCTTAAAACCACTTTTACTGCCAACGAAAACAAAACCAAAAAACTGGACCTTGGCTTTACGGATGAAGTCTGGATGTACGTCAACGGACAATTGCTTTACCTCGATAAAAACTACTATCGCCAACCTATCATGAAAGCTCCCAATGGACGTTGTTCCGTAGAAAACAGTTCGATAGAAGTTCCTTTGAAGAAGGGAGAAAATGAAATTTTGATTGCCGTGGGCAACGATTTCTTCGGATGGGGTCTTGTCGCAAGATGGCAAAATCAAGGTAGACTTTAACTCGATGAGTCTTTTAATCAACCAAATAAAAAGCCCCACTCGCGTGGGGCTCCTAAAAACTTAACTAACTCTGAAAACATAAACTACTCTTGTAGTACGAATAAGTGGGTCGCAACTCCCCCGTTTTCAATATTGTAAACATTAGTTGCCATATTGGTTGCAGGGTCATATTCATAATATCCGTTGGTACCATCATTGGGATTGAAAGTCTGGAACAAAAACTTTCCGTCTACCTTATAAGAAAGAGGATATGAAAAACCTGCTGTAAACGGCATACCTGGTATAAGTTCTGCCGTTTGGGCGTTTAGGTCCACTTGAGCCCATCGCATGTTTGGACTGTTGGTGACCAAATTGGCCAATTCGTTAAACTCCTCGTCAGTAATTGTGCCCATCGCCAATTTCGCGAGTAGCTCGTTCACCCTAGGAACATCGGCTTCGGCGGTCATGACCATGTAGGCTATTCCATTCTCCCCGTAGATGGCGCCTGTGCACAGTTGTGCTACAGAATTTTCGAAACCTATGAAATTAACGGGATTAAAAGAATAATCGGAATCAAAATCGGTGCTGTTGGCTGGAATCTTTATTATTTGAGGTCTAGATCGTGCTGGGGCAGTGGGTCCAAACTGGAAATCCAAACTATACTGTCCTTGGGTTAGGATAAAAATGTTTCCATCTTCATCAACCATGGGGTTTTCCATCCCTCTCGTCAACGGATACGTAGCTTGGCTGAATACCGCTGTTTTTTCCCAAGATCGGGTGTTTAAGTTTACCACCTCAACGTAAATGTCTTCTGCATCGTAAAACTGCGGAGAAACCCCCGAATTGGTTGTCAATGGAAGGAATACGTGATTATCTTGAATCCTATGGATAATATGAAAATAGGAATTGGTTTGGTTGGGCAAAGCCTCTACCTGTACTGCATTGGGCATTGGAATCTCTTCAATGAACTGCATGGTTGTTGGGTTGAAGAGAAACAAGCTGGGCGTATCAAAAATCGTGTAAACGCCCAACTCATCATTGATAATAAGGACTTGACTCAAGCTTGCGGCCAACGGAATGGCTCCTGCACGGGTAATTTGATTGGTTTCAGGATCAACGGCGTAACGACTGAGTTCCAAATTGTCGGAGTCCAAGGAAGCCCCAAAGGCTAAAAATTTGTAAATCGTTTGCGGAAAATAATTCCCAAAAGAAGTAGCATTACCTGTAGTTAAATCAATATTACCGCTCGGACGTTCTGAAAAATAGTTGGTGAAATATGAAAATCCAGTAGGCGTACTAAGAATGGAAGCAGCAACAAAACCACTCTTTACATAGGGTAAATCCGAAATGGAACCTCCAGGGCCCTCAACTACGTTTACTGTCACCTCCGTAACAATTTCCTCGGGTTCACATGCCAAGAATACCATTGCTACCGTAAGGAGGGTCATGATATTTTTGATATTGCCATTCACTTTCATAACACTAAAAATTTGAAATCTCATAAATCAGTTTAAAGTTGAAGTTGCGTCCAGGACGCGGTATGCTGAAGTTGTCAAACAAGTCTTCATCAGTAATGTTCACCACGTTGAAGGCGGCGGTCACCTTTTTCTCAAATAGGTTTAGAGAAACCCCAAAGTCCAATCGGTTTTGTTCCGGTACGAAGGCATCAGGAGTATTGTCAATGGTATCGCCATCGGTAACCGGTCTAAAATTGAAAACGTCTACGTGTGTAAACAACCCAAAAATTCGAACGCCCACTCCGGTATTGAAGAAATCATCCGTTCGCCAAGACAACTCGGTGTTGTAAAAGAAACGAGGTCTGTTAGGTAGCGGAGTTCCAACTGCATCATCCGTATCTGCTCCCTGCAAAGAAAAACGCTTAATGGTATTTTCCACAAAGCTGACCTTGGTATTCCAATCAAAGTTTTTCAAGAAATTGAATTTCAGCTCGGTTTCAAAACCTTCAGTATCAATATCACCTAAATTCTCGTTTTGTTGCCTTGCCAAATTCGGATTGATGAAAATAAAATCACGTCTTTCCCGAATAAACCCATTTGCAGTCCAGGTTACTGCATAATCGTTGTTAAAGCGCTTGCTATAACGGAATCCTAGGTTATAATTATCACTTTCTTCCGGTTGAAGCTCACCATTAGGGTCAACATTTACACCATCTCCTGCAAACTGAGCAATATCAGGTATCAGAAACCCCCGTTCATAGGAACCTCGTATTGTAAAACTTTCCGAAAGGTTATATTTCAAACTGGCGTTCCAACCCAGAAAGCTTTCACTGTCTTCAATAGGCACTTGATTCAATCTACTAAAGCCTTTTAAGTTGTAGGTGTAGTATTTTGCCGCAGCGGAAAACTCGGCTTTTCCATTGAGAATTTGATTATCATATTGCAACCCCGCAATATTCTTGGTGATTTTTTGGTCAGGTGCGATACCGAACTGTGTTGGGTCTTCGATATCAAATTCCTTCAATTCCCTGTCTTGATAAGCCAGAAGATTGCTAAAGCTCAATCGGCTGCTCTTGGGAAGGTCTAAAATAAGAGTGGTTCGGTTTACCCAACTTTTTGTCGTCGTCTCCGTGAGTAAAGGGCTAGCATCTTCAAATTCACCTCTAGAGGCATCTACCGTTTGCACAATATCACCTAACCAATTGTATTGATTTGCAGTGGTATCTACAAACTTTACAAACAAATCGCTATAGTTGGAAATGGTTTTCAACTTCAGTTTGTCCTTAATCAAGGTTTTATCGTATTTGGCGACTACAGCAACATTGTCACCTTCACGAAAGGCCTCACCTATCGCGATGTTTCGAATGGTCAAATTGTTTTGAAACTCCCTAAACGTGTCGAAGTAATTGAATGCGATTTCCGCATGGTCCGTCCACTTCTTATTGTAAGTTCCTATGATGGCACTACTGTATTGCAAACGGAACATATCATGGAATCGCTTGACATTTCCGGTACCGGCATCCACGAGTTGATTGCTATTGGGTTGTCTTACGAGCAATGGTGCTTCAAAGGTGTAGTCGTTATCGGAGTAGTTGGTTCCTCCTGCTATTTTTACAAAACTTCCTTCTCCGTCAGTAAGTGTTACGTTCACGTCTCCCAAATGGGTGTTGAATGAACCGGCACTGTAAGTAGCGCGTACGCGGTTTACCGTATTTTCTTCGGTAATAATATTGATTCCTCCCCCTAGTGCGTCGGAGGCCAAATCAACGGGAAGTACCCCTTTGTACACATCTACTCGGCGTAAGCCTGTCAACGGAATCGTGGCCACATCCGTCCCTGGAAACAGAAATTCAATGGGAACCCCATCTACGAACGTACGCACGGCGGTTCCATCCAAACCATTAATGGACACATTGGCTTGATCTCCAAATGAACCAGACCGACGAATGCGAACCCCAGCGATTTTATCTACCGCGTCGGAAAGAATGTTGGTCTGTGCAACCACTTCAGCCAACTCAAAACTTCCAATAGTTATTGCTTTTTCTTCTTGCTGGGTGGATGCTTTTTTTCCTTCTACGGTTACATCATCCAAACTTTGGACATTTTCGACCATAGAAAAATCCAAAGTCAAATCCCCTGTGAGCTCAACGGTTTGGCGTAGCGTTTCAAAACCCAGTGAACTGACAGTAACCTCATAGGTTCCACGGCGTATATTTTGAATACGGTACCTACCGTTCTCATCGGCAACAGCATATTTATTGTTTTTATTTAGGACCACGTTGGCGAACGCAATGGCTTCGCCGTTTTCTCCCGTGACCACTCCTGAAATGGTGAATCTATTTTGAGCGAAAAGCGTTACTGGAACCAGTAACATCAAGAAAAGGAGTCTTTTCATTTTAAGGTTGGTGCTACAATTTCGCCGCTAATCTATTAATTAATTTTTATTTATTCTAAATAAAAATTAATTAATAGCCCTCAAATTTTCCTAATCTTTTTTTGGCACTATTTGTAAAACAGCAGCAGGCTCTTCTGCGTTGACCAACTCCTTTTCTTCAGGGACTATTTTTAAGAGAGCCTTCTTATCCTTTGACCTTGTAGATAAGTTATACCTATATACCAAAAGGCCTATGACTCCAATAATCAACCAAGTAGCATCAACACTGAACACAAAGTACATCTTGTTCATTAGGCTTTGCCACAGCCAATCTCCCGTGACCAAACCGTTTGCAACAGGAATCAAAAGTCCCAACGCACTACCCATTAGAAGATAGTTTCGATTGAGTTGTCGATAGTTGTTCCAGGACAATCCAATGAGGGTAAAAACCAACCAGCCCGAAAAGAAAATCGCATTGACCGGGAAAACCCTTCCCTCCCAATCCATAGGCACCAGCATGTTCGCTAAAAATATCAACGCCAAGGCGGGGAACATGGATAAGGTAATAGCCAAATAAAACTTGGTCACGCGATGATGGAACCGTCGCTGTTTATCGGTATAGATAGGTTTATCCCTAGCCGTTCGCCAAATCATAATTCCGCTAATGATGATATAACAGGTAATCATCGCCAGTATGAAATAGATAATTTTCAAAAAGATGCCGCCATACGTGGCATAGTGAAGTTTAATTAGTACCCCATAAGCTCCGTTGGCATAGGATCGTGACTCGGGTTGAATCCCTACTTTGAGTTCACCATCTTTTCTACCGTACACAAAGATTCCATCCCCGGCAATCCCTTCATAATCATCAACCCTAACCCCTATGGTGCCATCGGATTTGGTATAGTTGGTGGCATAAATGTAAGTCACGTCATTTTCGGGATATTCCGTGCTAACTTTTTGGTAAATGGTGTTGAAACTTGTTCCATCAGTAAGTGTTAGCGCCTCATCATCATATTTAATGCCTGCGTCGGGGCGTACTGCCTTTACAACTTCGGTGGTATCACCGTTGAACATCAAAATAGCACTTGGGGCCAACAATAAAATAGATAATCCCAGTAAGGCCCCTGTCACGGCGTAAATTATTTGAAAAGGTAGGGTAATCATCCCTAAGGAAATATGGCCATTCGTCCAAATTTGTTTCCATTTCCCTTCTGTGGTGAAGGCATAAAATTTGTTTACAATATTCTTCCAATGCGTCAAGACCCCGGTAAAAATGGCAAACAAGAAGAAAAACGCCACAAAACCGGAAAGATAGATGCCTACTACCGGAATTTGATGGAAATAGTGCAATTCGTATATGGTTCGAGCCATGTGGGTATTGGGCTCTTCTCCCATAGAAAGAATCTCATGGGTAATCGGATGTATGGTCGCGGCAAAAAAGCTGAAATTGTCCTGTTCATCCTTATCTCTCCCATAAAACGTGATTAAAGGGTTCGCCTTTGTTGGAGGGGTCATCCCAAAGGTTAGGTCTTTGTCAAAAAGTGTAGTATTCTCTGAAACTACTTCAATCACTTTATCGTAGTCTACTGTTGCCGGGTCAACATAATCAATTCGTGCTTGTGGATTTTCCCATTGATACAGTTCATCCATAAACAACGCAACTGCACCCGCATAAAAACAAACAAAGAGCGCAAAACTAATGACTATCCCAGAGACGGTATGCGTGTGAAACATTGCGTTGTGTAATCTTGGCTTGAGGGCTTTGAGTTTCATGTTGAACTTATTTGTTTAAAAAAATGATTCCCGCGAATACTAGGGTAAGCAGTAGGTACAAACCCCAAACCTTCCATCCATTTTTCGACAAAAAAGCCAAAACCATCAAACCCGCCCACATCAAAAACGAGGTATAGGCCGTGGTGATAATGAGCGCCCCTTTTTGCTCCAACACACTACCCAAAGCGTTGTGAAAGAATATGGTGACGAAAAAACCACCCAGAAGACCCGCTGTGATTTTCAAGATGCGCTGACCGGGACTACTGAGGTGTTTCTTATTTGCAGGCATTAGAGCATATTTTCTACAATGATTACCACTTCATCGAAAGTACGGTTACGTTCTAGCCGGATTGAGTGTATTGGTAATCATTGTA